>CAZBXS010000158.1:0-3285 GCA_964495955.1 uncultured Faecalibacterium sp. | reverse complement strand
TACTTGTTATCGACAAGTACGGCGCCGACGCACTGAGATTTACCCTCGCTACAGGCAACAGTCCCGGAAACGATATGCGTTATTCCGAAAAGAAGGTCGAAGCCAGCCGTAATTTTGCGAACAAACTTTGGAATGCGGCGAGATTTATACTTATGAATCTTGACGGTACAGAGGACAAACCGCACATTCCCGACACTCTCGAAACCGAGGATAAGTGGATTTTATCGCAATTTAACAGGCTTGCAAAAGAAGTTACGGACAACCTCGAAAAGTTCGAACTCGGCGTTGCCGTTCAGAAACTTTATGACTTTATCTGGGACGTTTTCTGTGACTGGTACATCGAAATAGCGAAGATAAGACTTCAGGCAGGAAACGAAAAGTCCGTACAGGTCAAGGCTGTACTTATCTATGTTATGAGCGAAACGCTCAAGCTCCTTCACCCGTTTATGCCGTTTATTACCGAAGAAATTTGGCTTACACTTCCCCACGACGGTGAAACGATAATGAAGAGCGCATGGCCCGTATATGATGAAAGCCTTAATTTCGAAGATGACGAAAAGAAGATGGAAAGCATCATGGAAGCTATCCGTGCGATTCGTAACAGACGTGCCGAGATGAATGTACCGCCGTCAAGAAAAGCTAAAGTATATATCGCAACGGAAAAGAAAGATGTATTTTCTTCTTGCGGAGTATTCATGCAAAGGCTCGCATCTGCTTCCGAGACGGAGATAGGCGACAACTTCGATGAGCTTTCAGACGCCGTTTGTATCGTCACACACGACGCTAAGATTTATATTCCGATGGGCGATCTCGTCGACTTCGAAGCCGAACGCAAGAGACTTCAAAAGGAACTTGAGGGTGCAGAGAAAAAACTCGCCCAAATCAACGGTAAACTTTCAAACGAAGGCTTTTTGAGCAAAGCTCCCGCAGCTGTTGTTGAAGGACAGAAACAGGAAAAAGCCAAGTTAGACGAAAAAATCAAAATGCTCAACGAAAGCATCGCTAAGTTGGGATAAAAATGTAACAAAACAGCGTCCCTGCCTATTGGCAGGGACGCTGTGGTTTTTACCGCACCAAACCGAAATAAATATTGACCGTCGAGACCTTGTGTGGTATACTTTCTTCAACAGTTTTCAAGGAGGAATTACTATGAGTAAATTTAAAACAAGTTTTATCGCAATACTTATGAGTGTGATTTTAGCGTTTTCTTTTGTCGCTTGCGGTACTGTTGACAGCGATGATACCACCGCTTCTTCACCCGCAAATCTTGACAGGACATTCGGAAACTCTGTCTTAGATACAACGGAAAATATCGAAAGCACAGATGAAGTTGTATTAAATGAGACAACTACAAAGCCGACTACAACTGAGCCTACGACTACAGAACCGACAACGACTGAACCTACTACAACTAAGCCTACAACAACAGAGGCGACTACTAAGCCTACAACCACAAAACCTACCACGACTGAACCTACAACCACCAAACCCACCACTACAAAACCGACTACGACCAAGCCTAAATCGGACAGTACGACGAAGAGAAGCGAAACCACCACCAAGCCGAAAACAACGAAGCCGTCATCAAGTACAGACAAAAACAGCAAGACGGTTTATATAACTCCGACGGGCAAACGCTATCATTTGATTTCGACCTGCGGAGGCAAAAATTCCTACGCAATATCACTCACTGACGCAAAGAACAGGGGATACACGCCCTGCAAAAAGTGCGCAAGCTGAAGACAGTCCGATGTACAAAAAACAAGTCAAGTTCATTGAAAATTCGTTTGTTCGACACATTGTCTATTGACTTGTAACGGCTGTATACTGTAAAATGTAAACAGGGAATAATTCCCTTTGTTTTGTATAATTTTAGGAGGTACAACATGAAAAACTTACTCAAGAAAGCCCTTTCGGTCGTACTTTGTGCCGTGCTTCTCCTCTCGTCGTTTACGGTTTTATCATCAGCTGTCAGCGTCGACGCCGGAATGAAAGCACTCAGAGCGCAATGGTCGAGAGGTGCAGGGCCGGAAGTCAGCGGACGCAGTATCGACTACAGCTACTTTTCACCGAAAAAAAGCGACAGTGATACGACGAAGTACCCACTTTGCATATTCATGGCAGGCGCAGGCGAGGGCGGATACGAAGGCGAAGAGCTTGTCGGAAACAAATTCCCGTACTGGTCAGGTGACGAAATGCAGGCTGAATTTGTCGACGCAGGCGGCTCGTACCTCCTGATAGCAAGATCTCCCGATCCGATTTACTGGGACACTTGCCCGATAGCACCGCTTAAAGCGGCTATTGACGATTTCGCCGAAAAGAACCCGAATGTTGATACAGACAGAATATATGTCATAGGTTGGTGTTTAGGCGCAGTCGGTGCAAAGAGACTTGTTACGGCATATCCCGACGATTTCGCAGGTGTTGTATTCTCGGCTATAAGAACGACGATAGACGCAAAAGAAGCCAAGTCTATGAAGAACATGGCGGTTTGGTTCATTCACTGTACAAGCGACTCTTATTCGCTTTATAACATGTACTGCGCACCGTCATGGGAGAACGTCAAAAAGAACACAGCTAATCCGAACATGGTAAGACTTACGACTTGCTCGGACGCTCCCGATACAGGCGTGCTTTATAACCATGTCGTATGGAACTACGCCGTATACGACTGCAATGATACAGCAGGTTGTGTCGACCTCAAAACAGTCAACGGCTACGGCGAAGAAGAAACGAATGTTAAAGCAATATCGTGGCTTTCGAAGTGGTGGCTCGGTCAGGATCACAGCCATATAGAAAAGGCGTGCAACTGTCAGTGCCATTCGAATAAGAGCCTGACGAAGCTCATTTGGAACATAAAATGCTTTATCTACAAAATTTTCTCACCGTCCAAACGCACCTGTTCATGCGGTGCTATGCACTGGTAAGGGTAGTAAAACAAAGTTAAAAGTTCTAAAACCCGTCTCATCTGAGACGGGGTTAGTGTATGAATTGAAACGATAAGAGCAATAATATTTATGACTATTGCAAGCGAAGATAACACTTCAATTTGTTTTTCTTAAATTCAAGTTTTTTCTTATTTCTTTTTGTATTAATTCTCAGTATTTTACTTCAATTATTTATTTCTTACACACTTTGATGTGTCTATATTTCTTGCCATAAAAATTCCCCTATGGTTTTTATTATACCATAGGGGGAATTTTTTCTATAGTCCGTTTTTATCGGACATGCTCATTTGAGTAACATTGTTTAACCGAATGAAAGATCTAATACCATCTGAACATT
>CAZBXS010000157.1:0-3304 GCA_964495955.1 uncultured Faecalibacterium sp. | reverse complement strand
TTTGTCGGAGCGAGGTTTGCACCGTAGAAGAAGGTCAGCCAAAGACCGCAGAACATCAAGCCGAAAATGGAAGAGTTCGTCGGCATATCGGTATTTTTGTCAACAGAAGCGAATGTTTCGGGCTTGGGGCCTCTGCCTCTGACGGCAACCGAGTATATACCTCTTGTACAGCCGAGCATAAGACCGTTGAGTGTACCCATACATGAAATCGCAACGAAAAGGTTCAAAACATTACCGAAAATGTTACCGAATACCGTGGTGTAAGCGACTGTTGCACCGCCTTCAATGAGCTTGTCAACAGGTACAGCGCCGGCAACGCCGATGTAATAAATAACGTATATAGCGACTATGATGATACCGCCGACTATAAGAGCTATCGGGAGATTACGTTTTGCGTTTTTAAGTTCGGAGTTAATGGAAGTTGCGATTATCCAGCCTTCATAAGCGAACGCTGTCGCTACGACTGCACCGAAGAGAACGCTCCAGTTACCCGAAGATGTTTTAAAGTTCGAAATAAGTATTGTACTGCTTTCGCCGTCAATGTTGTGCGTCAAGCCGTAGATTATTCCGACAATAGCCATCAAAAGTAAGGGTACGAATTTGATGAACGTAGTTGAAACTTGGAACTTTCCCGAAATTTTCGGAGAAAGCGAGTTAAGAACGAAACTTGCGATGAGGAACAGACCGGCAAGTACAAAACATTCGGGGCCGGTAACGGGGTCGGAACAAAAATCCGGATTTACCGCTACGATAAACGTCAAAAGGTACCTCGCCGAAAGCCACGCCAAAACAGATGTCAGCGTCGGATAATAAATCGTGGTCATGAACCAGCCGACGACATAGGCGTATTTGCTACCCACGGTAGCCTCGGCGTAGTCAATAACACCGTTGACTTTTTCGTACTTTTGAGCCATTACGGAGAAAGCGAGAATGGAGAGAATCATAACCGCACCGCCGATGATCCACGCCAAAATTCCCAAAGGCATGTCGCCGCCCGTTGCGTTGAGAATATTCTGTGCTTTGAAGAATACGCCCGAACCGACAACTATGCCGACGACCATGCATATAGCCGTCAAAAGTCCGTATTTTCTTTGTAGTTTGTTTTCCATACTATCACCTTTCTTCATAAATATTGAAGTTGAAAATAATTATAAACTATTAAATTATAATTGTAAAACGCCACATTATAATGAATGTATTACATTTTATAATACATTTAGCTTGTATGCGAAAAAATTATATAAAAACAATGAATTATCTTGCAATATTCGCCAAAATGCGATATAATATTACATAACATAATGTTCGCATTACAAATTAACAGGTATAAGGTGGTCTGATAATGGACTCGATAAAATTTAAGGCGCTTAAAACGGCTGTGGAACTCGGAAGTCTTACCAATGCGGCGGCGGCTTTGGGATACACGCAGGCGGGACTTACGCACATGATGAACAGGCTCGAAAGAGAAATAGGCTACACTCTTTTAAAGCGTGACAAATACGGCGTACACTTGACCGAGGACGGAGAAAAACTGATGCCGAAAATAGACGCTTTTTTGAATGCGGCAGATGAGTTGGAGTACGAAATAAACGCCCAACACGAACACCGAACCCATACTATAAAAATCGTCGCCTATTCGAGCATAATAAACTATTGGTTGCCGTCGATAATCCGTGAGTTTAAACAGACGCACCCGTTTGTCAGCGTCGAAGTCAACGATGAAAGCGCAGACAACATATACCCTCTCGTTACCGACTCGAAAGCGGACATCGGATTTGTCAGCCGTCGTGATGAAGTCGGGTGTACATGGGTACATTTGAAAAATGACCCTCTCGTTGCGGTAATACCGAAAGACAGCTCGATTTCTTCGGAGTACGGGCGAATAAACATCGCCGATTTCAATGATGAGCAGTTTTTGATGCCGTCGATGGGATTTGATCACGACATAATGAACCTGTTGAACAAACACGGCGTTAAGCCGAAAATCACACGTACAAGCGTCTCCGACCCGGCAGTCGTCTCAATGGTCGCCCACGGCTTAGGCGTGAGTATACTCTCGGAACTTATTACATGCGAAAACACGCAGGACGTACAGATTTTAAAATTCGACCCGGACGAGTACCGTGAACTCGGAATAATATACACTCAAAATGTGTCGAAAGTAGCAAAAGAATTTGTCGATTGCGCTAAAAAGTACATAGAAAATAACATAGCAGGCGATTAAACATTCGCTCCTTGGCAATAATAGTTTTACTATATGTCAAGGAGTGTTTTTTATGGTCGAACCGGATACGATAAAATTATTGCGTGAGTGCAACGCCGGCATAAAAATGGGCGTTACAAGCATTGACGAAGTTCTTCATGCGGTCAAAGATAACAAACTCAAAAAAATACTGACCGACAACAAGCAAGAGCACGAAAAACTCGGCGGAGAAACGACACAGCTTTTAAACGACTATTCCGACGAAGGAAAAGAGCCGAACCCGATAGCCAAAGGAATGTCGTGGATAAAAGTGAACATGAAACTCGGAATGGATAATTCCGATGCGACCGTAGCGGATTTGATAGTCGACGGGTGTGACATGGGCGTAAAATCTCTGAGCCGTTATCTCAATCAGTACACCGCAGCCGAAGAAAAAGTCAAAGATATCGCCAAAAGGCTGATAAAATTGGAAGAAGACCTTTCGGTGAAAATGAGAGACTTTCTTTAATATTATATTTTCGCTTTACGGCAAGGGTTCTCTTTTTGAATTCGGAATTCAAAATTCGAAATTCGAAATTGCCGTATGGGAGAGTGTGCGGTTCTTTGGGGATTTAGCTTCTGCTTAAACTACTCGGTCTTGGCTCTCCTGTAGGGGAGCTGTCTGCCGTAGGCAGACTGAGGGGTTAATTGAATTCGAAATTTGGAATGCGAAATTCGAAATTGCTTTGGCTTTTAGCTTGTGCCTCTTTGGAAAATTTTTACTGAACGTGTTGAACCCTCAGTTGAGACAAATGTCTCGCCGGTTCACTTACATGGGAGCCAAAATTTAGTTTCTGCTTAAACACGGTCTCAGCTCTCCTTAGGGGAGCTGTCTGCCGTAGGCAGACTGAGGGGGAGTTAAATTCGGAATTCGGAATTCGAAATTCGAAGTTGTTTTGGCTTTTAGTTTGTGCGCTTGCAATCGGTTTTGCCTGCGTCCGAATACAAGTGTGAGTATTGCTACGCCCTATCGCCTGTGTACCATAACCTAAATCTGTGCTCCCACAAAGTCGGCGCTACGCATTCACCTCTCACGCCCTTCGGGCGCCGAGGTGCCTGCTT
>CAZBXS010000156.1:0-3304 GCA_964495955.1 uncultured Faecalibacterium sp. | reverse complement strand
ACGGCGGACGAAGTCCGCCGTAGCGTGCGCAGTAGCGTAGCGAGTGCACGCTCTGAAATCAGGGGCTCGACGCCCCTGATTTCAGAAGAAAGGTTCGAGTTGGCAGAAGTTTCACCGATACATTTTGGGTGAGACGGTTGCAGAAGGGGCTATACAAATACGCACAACCCAAACGCCCCAAGGTAAACCCTTGGGGCGTCATAATGCATACTATAATTATTATAACTTGATTATAACTTAAGCTGCGACATCTGCGTCGGCGTTTGCGTTGCCGATGAGAGCTACAAGTACTCTTATAACTTTCACGAACGATATGATTATCGCTTTTATCTTTGCCGGAAGTCCGAAGTTGTCGAGCTTTTCGGCAAGGTCTTTTATCCAGTCTCCGCTGCTTGCGTTCTCGTTTATGACGGGGTTAGATTCGTCATATTCTACGGGTACTCCGCCTCTTATCGTGAAGTTGAAAGTACGGCTGTCGAGAGGTGAAACCGTATTGTCTTCTATGAAGTAGACCGTAACTTTTACGTTCTTTCCGTCAACATCGGGGATTTCGCCCGTAAACGAAAGTGTTACGCTTTCGCCGAGATTTATCTTGGTTCCGATAGCGTTGTCGAATGTGATGTCCATGCCGTCAACTTTGATAGCGGCGATTTCAACATTGCTCTTGAACGAAAGATTCTTGATGATGAGGGCTTTGTCTTCTTTTGTTACCGTACCGTAAACCGAGTTGTCAAACTTAGCGTATACGCCTTTTTTGGCGTTGTGCGTTGTGTTAAACTGCGGATAGTTCGGATCTGAATATACATCTTTTATACTATCGCCGAAAAGAAGCTCGTTTGTCAGCGACAGTGAGTAGTCGTCAAGGGGATACTGAGCGTGGAACTGACCTTCGATGTACCAAGTATTCTCCGGCAAGTACGCATAAGCACCATCAAGGTTGAGAGACGGTGATACATGGTTGTGCGTCGGGTCTGTACATGTTACGGCTTCGTCGGTGTAGTCGGTTCTGTAGCCGTCGTTGAATCTTTCTCCTACACCGAGAGTTTTTGCACCTGAGGCTGTCTTAGTTGCGATAAGTCCGTCGCCGTTGACCTGTCCGCCGGTGAGTGCGGTGAGGTCTGTACCTACAACGATGTTGACGTTGACGCCGTGCTCTCTTGCGTAGGTCAGATTTTCGTTGAGGTTAGCCATTACGGTGTAATGCGTGTAGTCGCTTCTTGCTATCGTGGGAGCGTAGGCGAGAGCCTTTTCTTCCGTATCAAGATAGGAAGCCTTGATATCTTCATAGTAATCGAATGAAAGGAAATCCCACATACTGCCGAGTGAAAGTACAAGCGGAAGGCAGTAGTTTTGGAGAATTCCGTTGGCAAGTCGGTTTATCTTCTCGACTTCGACGCCACGCAAAAGTTCTTCGAAATCGGACTCCCAAACGTACTGGTCGCCGCCGGAGACGTCCTGTAAGGGATTGTTTGTATATTCGTAGAACTCTAAAATGAGGGGTACATCAAGCTGAAGTGCATCGCCACCCTTGATGAGATCGCAGGCTAACTGTACGCCACCGACAGCGGGAGAGTTCATAACTGCGTTGTTGATATCGTTAAGGTTAAAGTAGAGTTTGAGGTCGTTTTCGTCAATGTCAAGAAGTACGGCAAGTCTCGAAGCGTCGTCACCGCCCTTGTCGACTATTGAACAAAGGCTTATGTACGTGCCGACGACCTGTCCGCCGTGGCTTTCGCAGAAGATGTTGACCTGTTTTGAACCGGTGAGTTCTTTGACCGCTTTCACGTACTGACCGAGAGTGTAGGCGCACTGGATAGCTGTTCCTCTCCAGTCGACACAGCACTGGTAAATGTTTTCGGCGCCGATTATTTCTTCGAGATACGGCAGATATCTGCCCTCGTGAGCTGCACCCTGCAAGTACGGGTTTTCTTCAACATGGTCGTAAATGTACTGCATATTGCTCTGTACGGGGTCTTTCGGCCAAGTGTCTGTGTTGTAGTTGGCAGTTCCGTCGGGGTTGAGCATAAAGTGATCCATGACCGCCATGCAACCCTCGCCGAGTTTCTTTTCAAGCAAGGTCGGGTCGTTGTTGATAAGGTAGTCGAAAGTCGGTTTTGCAAGTTCGGGCAAGAAGTCCGCAAGCACAGAGCCGGCCTCGCCGCCGTCGATTCCCCAAAGTTTTTTGGTTATGTTTCCCTCGTCGTCAAATTCGTATATTTGAGATGACGAATAGCCGGAAACTATAACTAACGGTAATGTTGTACTTTCGGCAAACGCCGTAAGCGGCAGCATCGACAGAAGCATTACAAGAGCTAATGCGACGCACAATAGTTTTTTCTTCATGGCAAAGCCTCCAATTAAAAATTTTTACCCATACATTTTACAATTTTGTAAAACAAATGTCAATTATTTGCCCGAATTTACTGATAAATTATGAAAATTTTGTTGAAATTGCACAAGAGGACATAATCGCTTTCGATTACAAAAAATTGGTTTTGTCGAGTAGGCTGGGGGTGGTAGTTTTGAAAATGGGGAGCTATGAAAATTCGGAATTCGGAATGCGAAGTTCGGAATGATTTTATTTTTAGTCTGTGCGTTTGTATTTAATTTTTTCTGTGTTCATCACTTCTTAGCTATTACTTATTATTTCTTACCTGTGAGCAAAGCGAAGCGCACCCCCTGTCGAGGCGTTGCCTTAAATTCGGAATGCAAAACTTTTGAAAATTCGGAATTCGGAATGCGAAGTTCGGAATGATTTTATTTTTAGTCTGTGCGTTTGTATTTAATTTTTTCTGTGTTCATCACTTCTTAGCTATTACTTATTATTTCTTACCTGTGAGCAAAGCGAAGCGCACCCCCTGTCGAGGCGTTGCCTTAAATTCGGAATGCGAAACTTTTGAAAATTCGAAATTCGGAGTGCGAAGTTCGGAATGACTTTATTTTTGGTTTGTGTGGTTATGCGTAATTTCATCTGCGTCCGCAATCCCTCAGTCCGCCTATGGCAGACAGCTTGCTCACCCTCTGTCGGCTACGCCGACGTCTCCCTAAAAGGGAGTACTTTGCACAAGGGAGCCTTAAAGTGCGTAATTTTGGTCACTTCTTACCTTTTAGTTTTTACTTCTTACCTCTTACCTGTGAGCGTAGCGAGCTTCTCCCTGTGTCACGACCGGCGTCGTGACACCTCCCTTATAGCTCCGCTTCGCTATGCAATGAAATATCGCCTACGGCGATGTGAAATTTGCTTCGCAAGTGAAATTTGCTTCGCAAGTGAAATATTGCTTCGCAATGTGAAATATTCACCTTC
>CAZBXS010000155.1:0-3307 GCA_964495955.1 uncultured Faecalibacterium sp. | reverse complement strand
GCCATAACGATTGCAAGAATTTTTTTCATTACCTTGTTCCTCCGTTAGAGTTTGATATTTATGTAAAAAAATTACATACGTTTTAAGAGCGGAAAACTATATTGTTTTCCTCCATGCTGTCGATAAGGGCGAGAGCTTCGACTCTTATCCCCTGTTCTCTGAGTTCGTCTCCGCCTTTTTGGAAGCCTTTTTCAATGGCTACGGCACAGCCGACGAGCTCGGCACCTGCCTGTTTTACGATATCGGCAAGACCGACTATCGCTTTTCCTCTGGCGAGGAAGTCATCGACGATGAGAACTTTGTCATCGGAGTTTAAGTACTCCTTGCTGACAACTATATTGTAATTGGTTTGGTGCGTAAAAGAATAAACGACCGATGAATATACATCAGATTGGATATTGCTTGTGTTATGTTTCTTCGCAAATACGGCAGGGACGTGAAGTGCAGAACCCGCCGCAAGCGCAACCGCAATACCCGATGCCTCAACGGTCAACACTTTGGTTATATTCTCATTTTCGTACAGACGGGCGATTTCTTTTCCCATCTCCATCATAAAATCGGAGTCAATCTGTTGGTTTAAAAAGCTGCCTACTTTGAGTATTCCTCCGTCATAGACTTTACCCTCTTTCAAAATCTTTTTTTCAAGAGCGTACACAGCTTTCACCTCCGAAAAATAATCAAAAAGCAACAGGGTCACCTGTTGCCGATAAACTGAATTCGAGTGCCCGTTGACAAGTACAAAAGACACTTCTGACCAATAGTCGCAAATCAATGGCTTTGCGGTAGAGACGTCCGGAGCCATTCTATCCGGACATATATCGGCAATATTCGTATTTATTACACCCCTAAGATATCACATAAAATGTTCAAAGTCAACACAAAAAGATGTAACAATCGCAACTTTGTATAATTCGACAAAAAAACGCATTTTCCCGTACAGGCTTTTTATCGTCTTGACCAAAATCCAAGATATTGTGTGGTTTTCAGCACCCGTTCATAGATATTGAAAAGGAAAAACAAGATTTTTTCGGTTAATTTTCAATTTCTTTTCAATTTAACATTGTAATTTCATCAATTTTGTTATACAATGTAACAGAAGATGAAATATGCATTTGACGGGAGGTCTTAACATGACAGACAAAACAATCAAATTCACCTTAAAAGTCGACAAAGAAGACGAAATGAGAGAAACATTAAAAATCGTATATTCATCGTTGAAAGAAAAGGGATACAATCCCATCAGCCAGATAGTCGGCTATATACTTTCGGAAGATCCGACATATATAACGACACACAACAACGCCAGAAGCCTTATCTGCAAGCTCGACCGTGACGAACTTTTGCAGGAACTTCTCAACAGCTACCTCAACAAATAATCTAAAAGGAGAGATAACTATGGCAGCTAAAAAAGATACGAAAGAATTTTTAACCTACAAGAACAAACCGCTCGTACGTTGCGGGAACACGCTTTACTATGGCAACATGAGCGACAAATATGTCGTTATGTTCCAGATTTTGACCACCAAGGATCTCGGTGGACTGAGCGTTGCGGACAAAGTTTCCGTTCAGCTTATAAACACCGACCCCGACGTCAGACCTCATGACAGAATCGCTCAAAAGACCGAGAAAAAAGGTCTTCACAACGCTATGGATATCGGCAGTATTTGGCTTGAGAGAGCTTTAGCCGAGTGAAAAGTACAGGCGAGTGTTGATATTAGGTAAATTTTTAGCTCCCGACCGAGTTGGTCGGGAGCTTTTGTTTCGGTGTCTTCACTTTTTTTAGTCGGCGGTGGAGGGAAGTACGGGGGCGAGCGTTTCCGCCGAAGGCGGAAACCGTGGCGGCGAAGCCGCCACGAACGCTGCCTGTGGCAGCGTTGCTCGCCCCCTGCAGAAACTCCCCGACTGCAGAAAACCAAAAGGCAGTACAAAAATCAAAACCGCCGACGTAAACGACGCAAAAAAATCCCCCTATCCGAAGAAAGAGGGATTTAAGTCTGCTCAATTTTCGGGGTTATACTCGAAAACAGGCATATATGAAAGTTTAAATAAGTTCATCTTGTGAAGATTGTCAATGCGTGACTTTGTCTCGGCATCGGAGCAAACGCCTGTTCTGATGTACTCGTCCAAAACGGCGTAGGTGAAACCGAGGTTGTCTTCGTCCGTTTTTCCGCAAAGTCCGTCAATCGGCGTCTTTTCGATAAGATTTTCGGGCAAACCGAGAACCCGACCGACAGCCTTAACTTCCTGTACGGTAAGTTTTGACAATGGACTGAAATCTCCGGCACTGTCGCCGTAGCGTGTCGAATAGCCGACCCAGTCTTCCGAAAGATTACATGTGTTGGCGACACGGCCGTTTACGGATTGACTTACCGCATATAAAACGGACATTCGAATACGGGGCGGAAGATTGTTTTTTGACTGAGTGCTGAATTGACCTAAAGCTCTTTCGACTTCGGACGAAATAGCATCATAAGCCGATTTTATATTTACAGTGACATTCTCGATTTCAAGATGCTCTACAAGCTGTTTTGCGGCGTCGATATCGTGTTGTACGCCGTTCGGCATCAAAACGCCCCAAACTCTGTCTTTTCCGAGAGCTTCTACACAGAGAGCAGCGACGACCGAACTGTCTTTTCCACCGGAAATTCCGACAACGGCGTTACAGCCTTTTCCGTTTTCGTCGAACCAATCCCGAACCCACTTAACGATATCGTTTTTCACTTTAAGTGCGTCAAAAGACATTTAAAACACGCCCCTTATTTATTTTTGAGAGTAACATCGTGATAACCGCCCTCAACGATACTCGTTGCGGATACGACGGTCATTTTTGCGTTTTTCTGAAGTTCCGGTATTGAAAGTACACCGCAGTTACACATTGTCGATTTGACTTTGTAAAGGCTCTTTTCGACGTTGTCATGAAGTGAACCGGCGTATGTTACATATGAGTCGACGCCTTCTTCGAATGAGAGCTTCGATTTACCGCCGAGGTCGTATCTCTGCCAGTTGCGTGCTCTGTTAGAGCCTTCGCCCCAGTACTCTTTGACATATGTGCCGTTGATGTTGATTTTCGGTGTCGGGCTTTCGTCGAAACGGGCGAAATATCTTCCGAGCATCATAAAGTCTGCACCCATGGCAAGAGCGAGGGTCATGTGATAGTCGTGAACGATACCGCCGTCGGAGCAAACGGGAATGTAGATGCCTGTCTTTTCGAAGTATTCGTCGCGAGCCTTCGAAACCTCGATAAGCGCCGTCGCCTGTCCTCTGCCGATACCCTTTGTCTCACGGGTTATGCAGATAGAGCCGCCGC
>CAZBXS010000154.1:0-3318 GCA_964495955.1 uncultured Faecalibacterium sp. | reverse complement strand
ATGGTACACCGATATTGTTAAAAAAGCGGAGCTTGCCGAATACACAAGCGTTAAAGGTTGCATGGTCATAAGACCCTACGGCTACGCTATTTGGGAGAACATACAGAAAAACCTCGACAGAATGTTCAAGGAAACAGGACACGAAAACGTATGTATGCCGATGTTTATCCCCGAAAGCCTCCTTCAAAAAGAGAAAGATCACGTCGAAGGCTTCGCACCGGAAGTTGCATGGGTCACTCACGGAGGTAACGAAAAGTTGGAGGACAGACTTTGCGTTCGTCCGACATCGGAAACTCTCTTTTGCGAGCACTATGCTAATATAATCAATTCCTACAGAGACCTGCCGAAACTGTATAATCAGTGGGTAAGCG
This sequence comes from uncultured Faecalibacterium sp., assembly GCA_964495955.1. Classification (GTDB taxonomy): domain Bacteria; phylum Bacillota; class Clostridia; order Oscillospirales; family Acutalibacteraceae; genus UBA6857. The sequence goes on along the minus strand of CAZBXS010000154.1, from coordinate 2,947 downwards.
TTGTACGTTGGGAGAAAACAACGAGACCGTTTTTAAGAACAAGAGAATTTTTGTGGCAGGAAGGGCATACTATACACGAGACTGCAAAGGAAGCTGTCGAAGAGACGGAAAGAATGCTTAACGTATATGCCGATTTCTGCGAGGACTACCTTGCGATGCCTGTTGTAAAGGGCAGAAAAACCGACAGCGACAAGTTCGCAGGTGCCGAAGCGACATACGCTATCGAAGCTCTTATGCATGACGGAAAAGCTCTTCAGGCTGCGACATCTCACTACTTCGGAGACGGTTTCGCCAGAGCATTCGGTATCCAGTACCAGTCAAGAGAAAACAAACTCGAATATCCGTTCCAGACTTCATGGGGCTGTACAACGAGACTTATCGGCGCTATCATTATGACTCACGGCGACGACAACGGACTTGTCCTCCCGCCGAAAGTAGCTCCGATTCAGGCTGTAATAATCCCCGTAGCTCAACATAAACCCGGCGTAAAAGAAAAAGCCGCAGAACTTAAAGCGATACTCGAAAAAGACTTCAGAGTTAAGCTCGACGACAGCGACAACAGTCCCGGTTGGAAGTACGCCGAATATGAGATGAAAGGTGTACCTGTAAGAATAGAAATAGGCCCCCGTGACATCGAAAACAACCAGTGCATCATAGTTACAAGACACAACAGAGAAAAGACCGTAGTATCTCTTGACGATTTGACAAGTGCGGTAAGCGCAAAACTTCAGGAAGTACACGACGGAATTTATCAAAAGGCGCTGGAAAACCGTGAGAGAAGAACATACGCCTGTACATCAACAGACGAAATCATCGCAACATTAAAAGAAAACGGCGACGGTTTCGTAAAAGCGATGTGGTGCGGTGAAGAAGAATGCGAAGACAAGGTCAAGGAGCTGACCGGCGTCGGTTCAAGATGCATTCCTTTCGCACAGGAGCAACTCTCCGACGTCTGTGTCTGTTGCGGAAAGCCGGCAAAACACATGGTTTACTGGGGAAAAGCGTACTAATTTTGAAGTAGGTTGAAAATATATTAAATATCCTTAAATTAGGTATTGAAATTTTCAATTTATGTGATACAATTATTTAAACTGACTTTTGTCAGCAACTAATAAGGGAGGTTACTCGTAATGGCATATGTAATTAGCGACGATTGCATTTCATGCGGTGCTTGTGCTGAAGGTTGCCCGGTTGGCGCTATCAGCGAAGGCGACGGCAAGTATGTTATCGATGCGGACGCTTGCATTGATTGCGGCGCTTGCGCAGGCGAATGCCCGGTAGGTGCTCCTGTTGAGGGCTAAGCATTGAAAAATCAGAGGCACGGGGAAACCCGTGCTTCTTTGCGTTTTGACATATTTTGCGTCGTGTGGTATAATTTCAAACATAAGCCTGTGATAAACGGAGGTGCAATATGAATATTGAATTGGCTTTTGACGAAAGGCTTGAACCGCTCGGTAAAAATGTAAAAATAGTTGTCAGCGACCCCCACCCGTTCGGAACCGATGCAATACTTTTGGCTGATTTTGCCTGCGTTCGTACAGGTGACACTGTTTGCGACCTCGGAACCGGGTGCGGTATAATTCCGATTTTGTGGTGTAAAAACGGAAAGGGTAAAAAAATCGACGCTGTCGACATACAGAAAAAGGCGTGTGAGCAACTGGAAAAAAGCGTCGAACTTAACGGCTTTAGTGAAAAGTTGAAAGTACATAACGCCGACCTTCGTGAAATAAAAGGAGTTTTGCCTCTCGGAGCTTATGACGTCGTGACGATGAATCCACCGTACAAACCGGTCGGTACGGGAATAGAAAGCCTCAGCGAAGCGGAAAAAATAGCGAGGCACGAAACCGAATGTACCCTTTCGGACGCTGTCACGGCAGCGAAGAAACTACTTAGATTTTCGGGCAGATTTTGCATCTGTCACAGACCGGAAAGACTTTGTGATATACTCGTCAGTATGCGTGAGGGTGGCATAGAACCCAAGCGTATCCGATTTGTCGTACAGTCGCATGGGAAGAAACCGTGGCTTGTACTTGTCGAGGGCAGAAGCGGAGGAAAACCGCATTTGACCGTCGAACCGGAACTTACGGTAAAATCGCCCGACGGTTCGGACAGCGAAGAACTTCTTAAAATTTTCGGAGACTACAGGGAGGGACATTGATATGGCTCAATGGTTCAGTCAGTATTGGTACTTGGTAATTGTATTTTTTGCGGTACTCATTTTCACGGTTTTCGGCGTTTACAAAGCGTCCGTTGCCTACAGGCACCACAATAAACTGTACCGTCAGGAAGAAGAAAAAATAAAGCGCTTAGTCGCATTAAAGGAAAAATTTTATCCGCTTAGCGAAACTGCGATAGACACAGCCGATGACTGCGACTTATTGGAGGGCGTTGCACTGTCGTATCAGCTGAAATTGCAAAAAGAAAGCGACATGACAACGGCGTTTAACAATTTGCCCGTACAGGCGAGATATATCTACACTTTAGATATTTTCGTCTCGGAGGGAGCTGTCGTCAGTGAGTTCTACAGAGCCAACGGAAAAGAGCTTAAAACGCTCATAGTACCCGCAATGAAAGCTGTAGGTGAAAACGAACTGTCCGAACTTTGCGCCGAACTTTACGACATGTTCGATGAGGACAGCGAAGTGTCCGTTGATAAAGAGAAAATCGCCGAAGTTGATGAAAAGTTTAAGCAGATATTTAATTCGGCGACTTTCAAGCTCAAAGCGGCGGAGTATATCAGAAAAGAGAAAAGCGCACTTGCTTAAATCCGGTTAAGATTTAATTTGTTTTAGCTATAATTCGGATTTTTAAACAAGGCGTTTCGTGCAAAGCACGAAACGCCTTGTTAGCTTACATAAAAGATAAGACGGTGAGAGGCTGTAACTTGGAGGTGAACCGCACGCCGAAGGCGTGCGGGCGACGGACGACGCACCTCGAAGGCGTGAGC
>CAZBXS010000153.1:0-3319 GCA_964495955.1 uncultured Faecalibacterium sp. | reverse complement strand
ACAACTGCAAGCAATAAAGCAAGAAACTTTTTCATGTTGGATTTCCTCCTACAAATATTTTTAGTATCGGGAACATTTCCCGACCCGTACAAATTATATCATAACATAGGAAAAATTCAACAGCTTTTACAAAAATTTTCAATTTGGTAGCAATTATTGTTGAATTTTACCGAAAAATTCGACGCAAGCCGAGGGCATCGAGCCCTCGGCTTGCGTGTGTGCACTCACTTCGTTACTGCGCACGCAATGTGGCGGACTTTCGTCCGCCACATAATCTTAATTTTAACTTAGCTTAAACTTTTCGGACTGAACCTCATCGGAAGCAGTTCATCAAGCGTCATTTCGGTGTATACTCCGCCGTTTTTTCCGAGAATTATCAAAAAATCATCATCGCAAAATTCACTCATGACCTGCCTGCAAATTCCGCAAGGTGCGAAGTAATCTTTAAAATTGAGATCTTTTCCGCCGACGACTGCGATTTTCGAAAATTCTCTTTCGCCCTCGCTTATCGCCTTGAAAAACGCCGTTCTTTCAGCGCAGTTTGTCGGCCCGTAGGCAGCATTTTCGATGTTACAGCCGAGATAGATTTTCCCGTCTTTCGTTTCGAGTGCGGCGCCGACATAGTGGTGCGAGTAGGGGACATATGCGTTTTCAGCCGCCGTCATCGCAAGTTTTACAAGTTCACCGGAATTCATGATATCACCCTTTCAAAATCTGATCTTTGAAACTTTCACCTGCCGTTTTCGAATTTATGCCGAAAATATCCGCTATCGTCTTGCCGATATCGGCGAAAGAATTGCGTGTTCCGAGATTTGTCGGCTGTACATTTTTACCGTATACAAGCAGGGGAATGTACTCTCTTGAATGGTCTGTGCTCGGTGTTATCGGATCGCAACCGTGGTCGGCGGTTATGAATAAAATATCGTCTTCACGCATTTCTTTTATGAAATCTCCGAGCCATAAGTCAAATTCACTCAGAGCCTTAGCGTAACCGACGGCATCATTCCTGTGACCGTAAAGCATATCGAAATCAACTAAATTTGTAAAGCAAAGTCCGTTAAAGTCTTTCTTTGCCCATGCTGAAGTTTTAGCCATTCCGTCTTTGTTAGAGGTTGTGGGTTCGGCGTCCATAACGCCTTTTCCTGCGAAAATATCATATATTTTTCCGACCGGACGGACTTCGTATCCTGCCGACAACAATTCATCTAAAATTGTGTCTTTCGGCGGTACAAGTGAAAAGTCATGACGGCGGGGTGTACGCTCAAAATTCGGATATTCGGCTGTAAACGGTCTTGCGATAACCCGACCGACGCCGTGTTCGCCCTGTAATATTTCCCTGGCAATACGGCAGTATTCATAAAGCTGTTCAATCGGTACTTTGTCTTCGTGAGCGGCAATTTGAAAAACGCTGTCAGCCGAAGTGTATACTATCAAATCTCCGGTTTCAAGATGCTCTTTTCCGTAGTCGAGAATAACTTTCGTTCCCGAATAAGCCTTGTTACAAAGCACACCTCTGCCTGTACGGGCGGAAAATTCGTCTAAGACCTCTTTCGGAAATCCGTTGGGGTAGGTCGGAAACGGCTTTTCACTTACAAGACCGCAAATTTCCCAGTGCCCCGTGGTAGTGTCCTTGCCCTTTGATTTTTCTTTAAATCTTCCGAAAGAAGCGAGAGGTGCGTCGACACCGTCTGTATAGTCGATACCGTCAATATTAAAAAGACCGAGTTTTTTCATGTTCGGTACATGAAAATCCGACTGTTTAAAACAGGCTTTGAGCGTGTTACTGCCCTCATCGCCGTAATCGGCGGCATCGGGAAGTTCGCCGATACCCACACTGTCAAGTACAATTAAAAATACTCTCTTAGTTTTCATTTTATCACTCCGTATCAGTCTAATGCGATAGCCGTTTCAAGCGCTATCTCCATCATCTGTGTGAACGTATTTTGTCTTTCTTCGGCTGAACAGGCTTCGTTTTTAAGCGGAAGGTCGGATATTGTACATATAGCCAGTGCATTTTTTCCCGCTTTCATAGCGTTGAGATAAAGCGCTGCGGCTTCCATTTCGACGGCGAGAGAACCGACAGCCTGCCATTTTTTGAGTGCGTCGGGATCGGCGTCATAGAATGTGTCCGAAGAATAGAGGTTTCCGATTATCGGCTCAACGCCTATTTCTTTCGCTTTTTCGGCTGCTACAGTCAATAATTTATAACTGCAAGTCGGAGCTATTGTACCCGTGACCCCGTACTGTGCACCGAAATTCGAATTTGTGTTTGCACCTATACCGAAAACGATGTCACGAAGTTTTAATTTCTCTGCGATACCGCCGGCTGAACCGATACGGATAATATTGTCAACGCCGAAGAAATTGAAAAGTTCATAAGAATATATGCCTATCGACGGCATACCCATACCGCTTGCCATAACGGAAACTTTGTGACCTTTGTATTCGCCCGTGTAACCTTGTATGCCACGTACATTGTTTATAAGTACGGCGTTTTCAAGATATGTTTCGGCGATGAATTTCGCTCTGAGAGGGTCTCCGGGCATAAGTACTGTTTTGGCAAATTCGCCACCTGATAAATTGATATGCGGTGTATTCATATTCGTTCTCCTTTTAATATGCTGAATTTGATTTTTCGTTCTTGACTATTTTAACTATTCTGCTGGTACCCAGTCTGCTTGCGCCCAAAGAGATAAAGTCTTCGGCGTCCCGAATGCTTGCAATTCCGCCGGCTGCTTTGATTTTAAGGTGTGAGTCGACGTTTTCTGCGAAAAGTTTTATGTCTTCTTTTGTTGCACCGCCCGTTGAAAAACCTGTCGAGGTCTTGATGTAGTCTGCGCCCGATTTTGATACTATGTGACACATTTCAACCTTTTCTTCGTCGGTCAAAAGGCAGGTCTCGATTATAACTTTCAAGAGTTTTCCGCCACATGCTTCTTTAATTTCTTTGATTTCCGATAAAATATCGTCATATCTCTTGTCCTTGAGCATACCGATGTTTATGACCATGTCGATTTCGTCTGCACCGTTTTCGACTGCGTCACGGGTTTCGAAAACTTTTACGGCTGTCGTGTTGTATCCGTTGGGGAAACCTATAACAGTACATATGGCGAGCTTATCGCCGACATATTCTTTCGCTTTTTTGACGTACGCAGGGGGAATACAAACGCTTGCGCAACTGTACTTGATACCGTCATCGCAAAGCGACTTGATATCGTCCCATGTCGAGCTTTGAGCTAAAACCGTGTGATCAACTTTTTTAAGGATTTCGGATATATCCATTTTCGTGTCTCCTTGATGTTTTTTTGAAAAGTGTATA
>CAZBXS010000152.1:0-3344 GCA_964495955.1 uncultured Faecalibacterium sp. | reverse complement strand
TCTTTGAGAACTTTAGCCATGTATTCGCAAGCCTGTTTCTCACCTAACGAACCGGGATCTCTTTTTTCCATATCTTTGCAGATATGGGTGATCTCGTCGACCATGTAATCGGCGTACTTGTCTTTTTTGTTGATGATTGAACTTAAATTCATTGTCATACCTCCGTCTGTTTCGGAGCACAAATTATTCAGTTTTAGTTTGCGTCCGAATCCTCATATTTTGACAATGTCAATTTTATACTAAAAATCGTCATTTGTCAATTAAAAATCGTTTAAATTTAACAAATATAACAAAATTTAGTTTTTAGATATTAAACGTGAGATTTCGGGTGTACTTATGTACCGCATCGAACCTCCTGCGTTTCAAAAGACAGACTTAAAGGCGTTTCGCAAAGTACGAAACGCCTTTATAATTTAACCGACCTGTTATTTTATCGCATTTTCAATCATTGCGACGAGTTTTTCTTTTTCGACGTATCCGACCGATTCGGCTTTCTTTTCACCGTTTTTGAAAAGTATTACCGTCGGGATACTCGACACGCCGTAGCTTACGGCGAGGTCTTCCGCACCGTCGATTTCGAGCTTTGCGACCTTGACTTTTCCGTCGTATTCCTCGGCTATTTCCTCGATAACGGGAGCGAGCATACGGCAAGGGCCACACCAACCTGCCCAAAAATCAACAAGTACGGGGGTGTTCGAATTTATAACTTCTTCGCCGAAGTTTTCGTTTGTGAGTGTAACTTCCATGTAAATCTTCCTTTCTTTTTATATTATAGTTTGCGGATATTTTTTGAAATTATTTCAAGACCGCATCAAGAATACTGCGTACAAATTTAATTATGTATATGAAAATTTTCACGAATGTGCTTTGTGAGTACAGGTAAGAATTTTCGTTGTCCGATTCGCTTCTTACGACTTCGTTTTCAATGTCGTTTATAAGGAAACGGGGGTATTTTTCGAATGTATCGACTGTGATTTCTTCTTCGCCGAACAAAATCGCATTCTTCAGTTCGGCGATATTTTTATAATCCTGACTATGCTTGAGATACTTTATAAACCACGTTTTTTCGGGAAAAAGAGCACTTGAAGCGTCGACGGTCTTATCGGGTGAAATGTACTTTGCGTCCACCGATGCTATTTGGCTGTCAGTGAGTGTTTGACCGTACTTTGAAACGGTTGCGCCAAAGGAAGTGTACTTCGTATCTATAACGCCGTCGCTGATGTTATCCCACGCAGGTGTCGCCAAAATCGAAGAGTATCCGTAACCGGAGAAAACGCCTATACGGCAATCTTTTTCGCTCTTTATGAGGGTCTCGGTCTTGTGCTCTCTTACTTTGCTGTTATAGCTTTCTATCTTTTCGACAAGTCCCGCATGTTCGTCAGTACCGCCGTATACGTCATCAAAAATGTACTTCATCGCATCGTCGACATATTCGTCCGGCACCATCGCCCAAATACTCAGCCAACCGGCAAATATCGGCGCAAAAACTCCGGGAATAAGATAGTCCGACAAGTACAAAAGTATATCATCGCAAATCGGAAGAAGCAGGTCATAAATTCCGGCAGCCGTAAGAATGTCGATAATTCCGTTGACAAGGTTTTCGTATTCCGTCTGGTCGAGGAAAAATCTCAGGTATTCGTTTACGCTGTCGGCGGAAAGGACAACATTTCCCGTGAGAAGTTCGCCCGTGTACGACTCGCCGTAAATAGCGGTCGAATTATAAAGTACGCCGTGAACTTTCTCGGTTCCGTAGACCGAAATGTACGAAAGGACGATTACGCCACCGTAGCTGAAGCCTTCGAGAGCGACTTTGTCCGAGCCGGTACATTCAAGTACATAGTCGATAAAATCGTTGAGTTTAGCCGCCGTATCAAGCGGATCTACACGCCAGTCGTACTTGAATTTGATGACGGACTCTTTGCTTATTGTATCGGGTTCGGGGTACTTGAAATCAACGCCGGAATTGTCCCTCGGCTCGCCGTTTTCGTCAAGCGTCATTTTTGCGAACGTATTGTACGCTATGGGCGTGACGGTCTCGCCGAGCTTATCCCAGTCTTTCGTTACGAGAAAACTCGTCAGTGCGGGGACGCATTTGGCTATCATGGCAAGTATATCCTCGCTCGTGACGTCGCCGACTTCTTCGTCGTTTTTGTCGCAGTTTTTATAAATGTCGCTGTCCATGAACCCGTGCACATATATCGTCGGGCAAACATAGCTTTCTTCAGCCGAACCTGCCAATGCCGTTGCCGACGGCACGAGGGCTAATATAAGTGTAAGAATTAAGGCGATGAGCCTTGTGAATTTAACCTTTTTCATTGTCTGTTCTCCCTTTGTTAGTTTTTTTGTACATGTATATGCCATCGGTTTCAAACTTCACTGCGTTTTACGCCCGACACCAAATACATTTCGCTGTTTGATATAACTTCGTCGACTGCGAGAAATTCGTTCATTGTACTTGCGAGATTTTCCGCTGTCGGAAGTTCTTTCGAGACATTTTCCGCTTTCCCTGCGTGACAGGCGATTATAGCTTCTCTGCTTGCCGAGTGTGCGACTGTCAACCTACCGCCTGTTTTAAGATGCTCGGTCAAATTTTCGAAAAGTCTTCTTTCGTTCACGAAATGAGGAAAAGCGTTATGAATAACAATACGGTCGAAATTTGACGAAAACTCGTATACTTCCGCATCGGCGCAAATCACTTCGACTTGCGGATATTTTTCTTTAGCTATGCGTGTCATTTCGCTTGATATGTCTATAGCTGTCAAATTTGAGACACTTTTCTTTATATATTCGTCAAACAAAACTCCCGTTCCACAGGCGACATCGAGTACCGACACACCGTTTGTAATTCGGGCGAGAGCGAGTATTTTCGAAATGACGCCTTCGTTTTTAACGCTGTTTTCATCCCATGTTTCAGCATACATGTCAAAAAATGATTTAACGGATTTTTTGTCCATGCCGTCACCTTTTTGACTTTTTAAAGTGAAGTTCTCGCATTCCCTCAACTTCGTCGCATATGGGTTTTAAATCGCATGAGTCGCAGTTAAACTCCATATCGTTCATAACTTTGTTGAGTGCTTCCGTCACTTCTCTGTTTTTTTCGGCTATCGCTTTAAGCTCTCTGTAGTCAACGTTTTCGTCCGTTATAAAATAGACAGTCGCTCCCCTGACCGCAGGTATAGCCTTGAATTTTTCAAGCATCATATTGCCGATTTTTTCGAAAGCAATTCCGCTTTTGAGCGCTTTTTTCGAAACACGTACCCCCTCTTTATACGACGCCGATGATGAGCGTATCATATATCCGTCGGGGAAAAATTTATACTTGACATATTCAATCTTTTTTATAA
>CAZBXS010000151.1:0-3376 GCA_964495955.1 uncultured Faecalibacterium sp. | reverse complement strand
CGCTTGCGCTAATCCCACTCCGGAAATCTTCCCCGACGAAGCCAAGGCTGCCGGTGCAGCTGTTGTTTCGACCGGCAGAAGCGACTTCCCGAACCAAGTCAACAACGTTCTCGCATTCCCCGGTATCTTCCGTGGCGCTCTTGATGTACGTGCAAGTGACATCAACGACGAGATGAAAGTTGCGGCAGCTTACGCTCTCGCAGGTCTCGTAAGCGACGAAGAACTCAACGCCGACTATATCATTCCGGCGGCATTCGATCCGAGAGTTAAAGACGCTGTTGCGGCTGCGGTTGCCGAAGCTGCAAGAAAGAGCGGAGTAGCTCGCATCTGAAGTATTAAATAGAATATATCTAAAATTACCTCCCGCCTGTTTGGCGGGAGGTTTTTGATTAGGTCGGCTCTCGACGGGTGGGGTGCGGGGATAAGCTGACAAGAGACAAACCCGATACGCCCAAAACACAACATTTCACTTTCTCTCGAACATTTTTTGCCTTGAAATACGTCAGTATTCCTGCGACAAAGAAATGCCCGATTGCACGCAAACTGTTGCGTTTTGGGTGCGGAGCAGTTTTTTAAGGATAGATTTTCGTCAAGGCAAGGAAGAAACCGCAAGCAAGGCTGACGCCTTGCGAGGATTTCTGACGCAGTATTGGCGAAAATATGCCTAAAAAAACCGTATTGGGTTCGGCTCTCGTCAGCTTAGGGCGGCAAGCGAATGTGAAGCGGTACCTTGTGCGCTTGCCGTAGGCAAAGTGCTAAAAGGTACCCGAACATTCGCTAAAAAAGGTGTCGGTCAGATTGTTGTTTCTTAAATGTCGAAACTGCGGTTTATGTAGCCGAGTGTGTTGAGAATGTGTCGCTAAGGTCGGTAGGATTGACTGCCGAACGAACTAAACTTCGACCTCCCCCAAGAAAACCGGAATACAACGCTTGCAACTTCCTACGCCCACCAAACGCAACATAGGGGCATCGAGCCCCTATGTTGCGTGCGTGCACTCGCTTCGCTACTGCGCACGCTTTTAACCGTTAGTTTGTAGGCAATCGGTAGTCAGCAATAGACTATAACTCCATAATTCTAACAGCCGACACAGCAGGAGGTTTTCTACGAACTTCCGCTACCATAGTAAGCCGACCGCTACAGTAGCGAACTTTTTACTAATACCAACTTCCTGCGAAAAACAACCTCCGAGGGCATCGAACCCTCGGAGGTTGTGCGTGCACTCGCTTCGCTACTATGCACGCTTAGATCTGCTCCAACTCCCTACCTGCAAGCAAAGTGACCTACACCTGTTTTGACATATCGCTAATTTAAAATAAAATTCAGCCGGCAAGGGCGTCGCTGCGTGCATTTTATCACGCTCCCCTGTCGGCTGATTTGTGTGCAAATTTTTCTTTTTTCTCTTTCCTGTTACGCTACAAAATTTCTGTCTTCACGCAAAATAGCACTTCTCATTTCGTTATATCTGTTTTCTTTACGCTCGACGACATAAATTCTGTTTTCTGTTTTCTCCTCATTATCAGCACTTTTCGAAAAACGTGACTTTATCTTTTGGAACATCTTGTCTTCAAGTTCGACAACTTGTTCTTCATTTTTAATGACCCAGACAGTGAGCGGAAAAAAGACTGAAACGAAAAGTATAAATATACCGAACGGCATGATAATTACCTCCTTGATTAGAACGTTTGTTCTTTACATTTACTATTATACTCAAATTTTTGTGTTTGTCAATACAAATGTTCGATAAAATTCGATTTTTTTCGAAAATTTGTTCGATTGGCGTTACTTTGCTTTTACATCTTAAATATATGTACTTTCAGCAAAATTTATGCCGTTTCTTTTGACTGTCTTTATTTTATCTTATAACCTGTCCGAAAAAACGGACTTTGCTTAATTTTCTTCGCTCGTATGCAAGTTTCTTCTCATCGGACTTTTTCCGGTGGTTCCCTCGTGCACCGTCTCAGACTGCACGCCTGCGGCGTGCGCCTTCGAGGTGCGTCGCTCGCCACCCGCACGCCTACGGCGTGCGGTTCTCCCATTGACAAACACATTTTAATTGTATATAATAGCCATATTAAACATGTACATGTCGAACGGCGAACGCATCAACATGTACCGAAAAAACGCAAAATTTTTATGAGGTGAAAACTATGTCAGAAAACACATTGGCGACCAACACTTTGGTGCAAGACAAGAAATATCTCAAAACCTCCGAGTTTATTGCTTATCTTGCCGCCGTATTCTTCTATACCGACATGACCGGTATGCTTGACTCCTACCGTAATGCGTACCTTGTCGATATACTCAAGGTCACAAGCGACCAGGCTTCGTTTTTCAACGGTATGGTCAGCGTTGTCCCGTTCATTTTGAACTTTTTCATTGCTATGTACATTGACGGCCGTTCGATCGGTAAAAACGGAAAATTCCGTCCGCTCGTTCTTCTTGCCGCTGTACCGACGGGTGTTCTTCTCGTCCTGACTTTCTGGACACCGCCCGGACTTACAGGTACTCTTTTGATGATCTACCTTTTGACGATAGCTATGGGTTGGGCAATAGCGACAAACTTCGGAAGTCAGATCAACTCCATGGCTCCCGTTTTGACCCCGAACCTCAAAGAGCGTGACACCCTTATGTCATTTAGAGGTATCGTCTCGGCTGTCGGTAACTCCGCTCCTCTCGTTGTTGTTCTTGTTATCGCCCTTTTCGTCGACGATGTCAGTACCCAGTACATAATTGCGGCGTCCATTTGCGGCGTAGCGGGAATTTTGGCAATGCTCATCGGCGTAAAGATGACAAGAGAGCGTATCTCCTACGACACCGAAAGAAAAAATCCGCTTCAGGGCTTCGTGGAAGTTTTCAAAAACAAGTACGCATGGGTTATTATCGTATCCGAGTTTTTGAAAAACTTCAGAAAAATATCCAACTTTATGGGCGTTTTCCTTGCCGCAGCTCTCCTCGGAAGCTCAAGCAAGTTCCTCCTTTTCGGCTTGCCGACAGGTATAGGTACAGCGGTCGGTATGCTCATAATCAACTTCTTGCTTAAGAAATTCAACTCGAAAGTACTTTATATCGCAAGCGGTATTTATTCCGTTATCATCAACACGGCGGCGTTCGCTATCGGATACACCTACTTTAAAAATCCGAACTCCGTTCTTCAGATCGTATTCATCGTTTTCCTGTTCCTCATCGGCTTGCAGTTCGGCGCTTCCAACCTTCTGCCGACTATGTTCCAGGCTGACGTACTTGAAGACATTGAGCTTAAGACAGGTAAGCGCTTTGACGCATCGCTTCCGTTCGTTATCAGTATCGGAACCTTGATTTCAGCTACGATCGCAAACGTTCTCGCTCCGAAAATTCTCTACGGCGACAATTCGATTT
>CAZBXS010000150.1:0-3412 GCA_964495955.1 uncultured Faecalibacterium sp. | reverse complement strand
ATATTTTCTCCTTTTAAAAGCGTTTGAGTTTTTCTCAAGCGTTTTTAAACTTTTTTGGGGAAATTTTAACTTACCTATTGAAAAAAGACCATAATATATTATAGAATATATGAGCCGGCACCTGTCGGCTCATAAAAATTATAAGGAGATTTATAATGGATCCTATTAAAGTCGATTTTACGGGCGGTTCCGGCTCGTCCGGAAGAAACGGAAAAGACGGCGTGATAATCCCGTCAAGTCCCGTTTTAAAACAAATTATAGCAATACTGTGCGCACTGGTCGGCGGTGGCATAGCGTATTATTTCATGTTGCCGGCGTTTAATTTCAAAGCTATCGAAATGTATGAATTTTTAGCTCTTGTGCTTGCGATATATTTCGCTGTATTTTTTATACTTTCGGGTGTGCGTAACAATCCGGAATACGTCCCCTATGTCAAGAAAAGAGCGATCGTTCCTCTTGTACTTGTCGGTATAGGCGTATTGGTAATACTCGTCGGTTATCTCGTTTCGTCGGTTTTCTTCAGAGCCGATGACTACAGCAAGATAATTTCCGTCGACGAAAACAAGACATTCGTATCGGACATAAAAGAAGTCGACTTTTCGGCTGTACCCGTTTTAGACAGTGACGCCGCTGCGGCACTTGCGAAAAGAACGCTCGGCGATATTGCGTCAATAGGCAAGATTTCTCAGTTTGAAGTAGCCAACGATTTTACCCAAATCAACTACAAAAACCGTCCCGTGCGAGTTACTACTTTGGCTTACGGCGATATATTCAAGTGGCTTAAAAATACGTCCTCCGGTTTCCCCGGCTATATAGTCGTCGACATGGTGACGCAAAAGGCTGAGTTTGTAACGCTCGAAGAAGGCAGTTACATGCGCTACTCGCCTTATGAACATTTTAACAGGTACTTGATGAGACACTTGAGATTTGAGTACCCGACCTACATGTTCGGCTCTCCGACATTCGAAATAGACGAAAGCGGAAAACCGTATTGGATATGCCCGGTCGAAGACAAAACGATAGGACTTTTCGGCGGTACAGATATAAAAGGTGCTATACTTGTTGATGCGGTTACGGGCGAATTTTACGAATACACCGTCGACGAAATCAAAAACGACGCCTCACTTCAGTGGATAGACGGAATTTATTCATCTGAACTTCTTGTCGAACAGTACAATTACTACGGAAAATATGCCGACGGTTTTTGGAACTCGGTTATAGGTCAAACAGGCGTAAAAGGTGCGACCGAGGGTTCGAACTATCTTGCGCTCAATGATGACGTTTATATGTACACAGGCGTCACATCGGCGGGAAATGACGAAGCGATAATCGGCTTTGTACTTATCAACATGAGAACAAAAGAAGCGAATTTCTACAAGATTTCGGGTGCTAAGGAGTACTCGGCGGCGAAATCCGCACAGGGTGCTGTACAGAACTTCAAGTACACATCGACTTTCCCGATACTTCTTAACATCAGCGGACAGCCGACTTACTTTATGTCGCTGAAGGACGACTCGAATCTCGTCAAAATGTACGCCATGGTAAACGTCGAACAGTACCAAGTAGTTGTAACAGGTTCGAAAATTTCGGAATGTACCGAAAACTACATGAAAAAGCTCAAAGAAAACGGTATCAACATTTCCGTTGACATTGATGACATCGACGACAATCCGACCTCCGACAGCACCGCACCGGAAACAGAAACCGTTACGGCAAAGGGAAAAGTCGACGATATCAGAACGGCAGTCATCGCAGGTGAAAGCTACTACTACATCAAGCTCGAAAACGCCGAAACGTACTACAGCGTAAAAGCGAGTGACGATCAGCAAGTAGTAATTCTCAACAAGGGCGACAAGGTCGAAATAACCCACGAAGAAAGCGACGAAGCGATAATCGAAGCGAAAACAATCAAAATTAAATAACAAAATTTGACGCCACCTATTGCATATATTCGGCAACGGGTGGCGTAATGCGTATAATTTAGCTATTCGTTTTGTTTACAATTTATTCATTTTGCCGACTTGTTGATTGCAGAAAATAATGATATTATCTATCTAATAATCAAGGAGGGGCAAAAATCATGACACAGAAAAATTGGCTGTCCGGTGCCACCGTAATAATCACTGGCGCATCGGGAGGCTTAGGAAAAGGCATAGCCATGACGCTTATAGAAAAATACGGCTGTAAGGTCATCGGCATTGCGAGAAATGAAAAGAAGATGAAAACGGTCGTAGCAGAGCTTGGGAAGAATGCGGACAAGTTCAGCTATCAACTTTTTGACGTTTCGGTTGAAGAAAACTGGAAGAACTTCGCCGAATATCTGAAAGAAAACAAGATACACCCGGACGTACTTATAAACAACGCCGGAATACTTCCGAAGTTTGACAAATTCGGAAATTACTCGATAGAATACATAAAGAAAGCGATGGATATCAATTTCTATTCCGCAGTATATTCAATGCATTATCTCATGCCGATGATACTCGAAAGCGGAAAAGCGGCTGTAGTCAATGTCGCATCTTCCGCAGCACTTTGTTCTCTTGCCGGAACCTCCGTATATTCGGCAAGCAAGGCGGCACTCAAGAGCCTTACGGAAGCTGTGAGAGAAGAATACAGAGGAAAGTGCTATGTGGGACTTGTATGTCCCGGCTTTACGAAGACAGATATATTCTCGTCTCAAGGCTCGGATTCAAAGAGCGACGGCTTTGCGAACAAGGCGGTCGAAATGATAAGTTCGCCCTGTGACACGATGGTCAGAAAGATCGTAAACGGCATATCGGCGAAAAAGAGCATTATGGTCTACGGCATCGACGCAAAACTTATGGACGACGGAAACCGCATAGCGAAAGTCGGAACTTCCATGATAAGCAGTCAGGTGATGAAGGTATCAAAGCTTGATTTATTCGAAAATATATTCGGCGATTGATCAAAAGCGTGCGCAGTAACGAAGTGAGTGCACGCATCAAAAGCAGGGGTTCGACGCCCCTGCTTTTGATTTGGACTTACGGCTGTGTTGCGTGTTGGAGAAGAACCGCACGCCGAAGGCGTGCGGGCGACGCACGACGCACCTCGAAGGCACGAGCGAAGCGAGTAGTCTGAGACGGTGCACGAGGGCGTCGCCGTTATAGGAGTGGGATTTAGCGGATAGGCTGTAAGGACGGCTGTGGTCGCCTTGTGGACAGATGGGTTTTTGGCACAGCAAAAGCTAATTACAATCGCACAAACCGAAACACAGCAAAAGTCTCATTGTAAGCTACAATCTGCCGGCTGTCTTCGGTCGGGTCAAGGTTAGCAAGTTAGGATTTTTCAACTTATCCATGGTGTCCGATCGGCATCCTCACACGCTTAAAAGCGTGCGGGGATACACGCTCGAACACCGCCCGCCCACCCACCCCCAAAAAATATTTTAAAA
>CAZBXS010000149.1:0-3471 GCA_964495955.1 uncultured Faecalibacterium sp. | reverse complement strand
CTTCGGAAATCGTACAGGTTCCGGCTTTTATCAGCTCTTGAGCATTTCCGAGCCATACGTCAGTACCGTGTGAAAGACCCGATATCTGTAAAAGGTCTGAAAAGTTTTTAGGTTTCGCTTCAAGTAGCATTCCGATAACGAACGGCGTACCCATTTCGGGAATCGAAAGTGTGCCCGTCGGACAGTCGATATCCTCAGGCGTTACACCGAGCGGTTCGGGCGAAAGCAGAAGCTTATATATTTCCGGGTCAC
Organism: uncultured Faecalibacterium sp.; assembly: GCA_964495955.1. Lineage (GTDB taxonomy): Bacteria > Bacillota > Clostridia > Oscillospirales > Acutalibacteraceae > UBA6857. The sequence continues at coordinate 3,219 of CAZBXS010000149.1, read as the reverse complement.
AAATATCAACGTCCATAACGGGAATTCCCGTCAGGTCTTCCAAATGTTTGTACAGGGTAGGCACATCGTGACCGAGGTTATCGAGCTTCAATATAGTGTCGTGCAAAGCGTGGAAGTCAAAGTGCGTCGAGAAGATGCCTTTGTCAGGATCATCAGCCGGGTGCTGTATGGGAGTGAAGTCCTCTGCTTCAAATTCGTTCGGAACAACAACCATTCCTCCGGGGTGCTGTCCTGTAGTTCTTTTGACGCCCGTACAGCCGTTTTTAAGCCTTTCTTCTTCCGCTTTCGGAACGACAAGTCCTCTTTCTTCAAGGTACTTTTTAACATATCCGTAAGCCGTTTTTTCGGCAACTGTAGCAATAGTTCCCGCTTTGAAAACATGGTCTTTTCCGAACAGTTCTTCGGTGTATCTGTGAGCGTAAAACTGATAATCACCTGAGAAGTTAAGATCGATATCGGGCGATTTGTCACCCTTAAATCCGAGGAATGTTTCAAACGGTATATCATGACCGTCACGTGCCATCGGCGTATCACATTCGGGGCAGTTCTTCGGTGGCATATCATAACCCGAACCCCATTCACCTTTTAAGAAGAATTCGCTGTGCTTACAGTTCGGACATCTATAGTGCGGCGCAAGAGGATTAACTTCGGAAATACCGCTGGCATGAGCGACAAATGACGAACCGACCGAGCCTCGTGAACCGACATGGTATCCGTGATCTTCGGAATTTTTAACGAGCTTCTGTGCTATCATGTACAAAACACCGAAACCGTGTTTTATAATTGAATCAAGCTCTCGTGAAAGTCTGTTAGATACATATTCGGGTACAGGGTCACCGTACAGCCTTTTAGCTGTATCCCAACATAATTTTGTAAGTTCTTCGTCGGCACCCGCCATACTCGGTGGGAAGTTTCCGGGCGGTATCGGCTGAATGACTTCGGTCATTTCGGCGATTTTATTTGTATTGGTAACAACAATTTCATATGCTGTTTCTTCGCCGAGATACTCGAATTCTTTGAGCATTTCTTCGGTATTTCTAAAGTACAGCGGTGCTTGGTCGTCGCAATCTTTATATCCTTGTCCTGCTTGGAGAATAGCTCTGAAAATAGCGTCCTCTTTGTCCATAAAGTGAACATCACAGGTCGCAACGGTCATTTTTCCGAGCTTGTCGGCTAATGCAACAATTGAGCGGTTTACACTTTGAATATCTTCAATCGAATTGATATTCGGAAAATCTTCGCTCTTTATCATGTACTTGTTATTACCGCAAGGCTGAATTTCAAGATAATCATAAAATGATGCAATATCAATAATTTTCTGTGGGTCTTCGCCTTTTATAACGGCTCTGTAAAGTTCTCCCGCTTCGCAAGCACTGCCGATTATAAGACCCTCTCTGTGTTTTGCGATTTCACTTCGGGGAAGCAAAGGCTTTTTATAGAAATGTTTAACGTTCGATGCGGTTATAAGCTGATAAAGATTTTTAAGTCCGACCTTATTCTTAGCCAAAAGAATTATATGATATCTCGGTACTCCTTTTTGTTTAAAATCCGGATATACGGCGTCGTCGACGAGATATCCTTCCATGCCGTAAATTATCTTTATCTTATCCCCTGCCGCTTTCGCAGCTTCCGGGAACGCTTGAACAACGCCGTGGTCGGTTATTGCAATTGCCGAATGTCCCCATTCTATCGCCCGTTTTACCAGCGTCTTGGCGTCCGATACGGCGTCCATCATAGACATTTTAGTATGCAAATGAAGTTCGACACGCTTGGTTTCGGCATTATCAATCGGTGGAATTTTTTCGACTGTTGACAGCGCATCAACGTTAAGGACATTTTCGTTTGCATACTTGTCGTACTGCAAAGCGCCTTTTATAAGTACGGTTTTTCCGTTACCGAGGCTTTCCAAAATCGGCTCACAGAGATTCTTTCTGTTAAATATTTTGCATGAAAACGAGCTTGTTTTGTCGGTGATACAGAATGTGATTATCATGTATCTGCCGTCTTTTGTGACACGTGTTTCAAAATTGAAAACATCGCCCCATACGACGCAACTTCCGTCCATCGCATCAACCTCTTTTATCGGTTTCGGGAGGTCTCTTATGTTTGTACCGATTACCGGTTTCAAGGTGTCGAAATACAGGCAATATCCGGGGACTGTCTTGTGTTTTGACGGGTCTTTTGCGTCGGCTATATGTTGCTGTTCCTGTTTCTTTTTGTTCTCGGTTTCGACCTTTTTCTTTTCTTCTGCTTCGGCGGTTCTTCTGACTGCCGCTTCTTCTTCAGCCTGTGACATCATTTTTACAAGTGCGTCATCATCGGCATTGACGCTCGTCGCACCGGTGAAAACCACTTCGATATTCTTCCCAAATCTTTCGCTGACGAGATTTTGAATGTACATGTCACATTTTTCACTTTTGAGTATATCAGCTCCACCGTATGCGAGACTTACCGTCAAGGTTGTTCCGTCGAAATCACATTCGCTGTCATCTAAAAAACCTCTCGCTGCGGCAAATTTAATATATACGGCATCGACAAGCGACGGATAGTAGTCGGCGGAAAATTCGCAATTTTCAAACTTCGGTTCGATTGCGACGTCTTTGAGATTTAATGCCGACTTCAGATTTTTTGCGGCTTCACGAAAATACATGAAAGGGATCACATTTTTGCACACTGTTTTTATGTACATTTTCCCTTTTTCACGCTCTATAGTACATTCCGCAATTTCACATTCACTAAAATGCGATACGATTTTTTCATTTAAATACGGTTCGAAAAAAGATAAAAATTTCTTGTCCTCCATTTCACACCTCCTGAATTTATGAAATTATTACTTTATTACTCTTAATTTATAACTTTTCAATCTCTGCCATGAGTTCGTCTATTAACTTATTTTCGGGTACTTTTCTGAGTATTTCGCCTTTTTTGAATATCAAACCGCAACCGTCTCCGCCGGCGACACCTATATCGGCTTCTCTTGCTTCGCCGGGTCCGTTGACAGCGCAACCCATTACGGCGACTTTAATGCTCTTTTTGCACTCACGAAGTCTTTCTTCGACTTCATTCGCCAAAGAAATAAGGTCAATTTTCGTCCTTCCGCAAGTTGGGCACGAAATGAGATACGGACAGTCGGTTTTAAGTCCGACTGACTTGAGTATGTCAAAACCGGCATATACTTCTTGAATCTGGTTTTTATTTCATCCTCTAAGACCATTTTTC
>CAZBXS010000148.1:0-3477 GCA_964495955.1 uncultured Faecalibacterium sp. | reverse complement strand
GGCAAGAATTGTGCGAAATTATGCGTTGGAGCGAAAAAAGAGTCACGAGCACTATCCACATCTGCTGGGCGGCTCAGGCGGGACTTTACTATCGCTACGGAATTCAAAAACATGAGCTTCCCGAAAAGATTTTCGGCGTTTATCCCCACACCGCCGACTACAAACGGTCGATATTACTTCGTGGATTTGACGACACTTTCCCTGTACCCCAATCCCGTCACACGACCGTCGACAGAGCGGACATAGAGAAGGTGGAGGAACTGAAAATTTTGGCGTCTTCTGAGGAAACAGGCGTTTATATCGCATCGACCCACAACGGAAAACAGATTTACGTTACAGGTCACTCCGAGTACGATACGAACACTCTTCGTGACGAATTTTTCCGAGACAGAGAAAAAGGAATGTCGACGCCGATACCGAAAAATTATTTCCCCGACGACGACCCGACGAAAGAACCGCATTCGACTTGGCGTTCACACGCAAACTTGCTTTATTCAAACTGGCTTAACTACTTTGTGTACCAAACGACGCCTTACGATATCGAAACGATCGAATAATTAAAAATTTCCGCTGAAAGTCAAAATTTCGGCGGAATTTTTTTGTACATGTGAATGACTATCGACACGGAAAACAGCATAAAATTTTGTTGGAGGCGATGACATGGTAATAAAAATTAAAAAATCGCTGTTAGCTATATTGGCGTTTATCTTAATTCTTTGTACCGTCATCGGCGGATACACTCAAAAATCGGTCAGTGCCTATTCGCCTGTACAGGTGAAAGCACAGAAAAGCATCGAATTGCCGATTATAATGTACCATCAGCTGACAACCCACGACAATGTCGGACGGTACATACTCTCGGTCGAACAGCTCGAAAATGATTTGAAATACATAAAATCAAAAGGGTACGAGACAATTAACGTTGCCGATCTTATAGACTATGTATCCGGCAGGGGAGACTTGCCCGAAAAACCGATAATGCTGACCTTTGACGACGGCTATGAGACGGGATACACTATGCTGTACCCGCTTTTAAAAGAATATAACATGTGTGCAGTAGTGTCTGTCATAGGTTCGCTTTGTGACATGTACACCGAAATAGACGACCACAACGACTATTATTCGTATCTGACATGGGACGAAGTGAAGTTCCTTTCAAGTACGGACGAAATCGAAATACAAAATCACTCTTATGACATGCACTACTCTGAAAGCGGAAAGCGAAAGGGGATAGGCAAGCTCAAAAACGAAACCTACGACGCCTACTATGACGCACTTTATAACGATGTAGGTAAAATGCAACTTTTGCTGATGAAAAAGGCTGCCCGAAAAGCGACAGCCATGGCGTACCCGTTCGGAAATTACAGCGATGAAACGACCGAAATCTGTAAAAGTCTCGGCTTTGAATGCACTTTCACCTGTGAAGAAAAGGTGAATACTATTATGAAGTACAACAAGTCATCGCTTTTTAATTTGGGCAGATACAACAGGGCGAGCGGAAAAACTTCGGCGGAGTTTTTCGGTGGGATTTTGCAGTCACAGTCTGAAAAGTAGAAGTTTAGATGTTAGGATTGGTTTAAATTCGAAATGCAAAATTCGGAATTCGAAATTGTTGTACTTGTTGGTTTGCGGACAGTTTGTAATTTGTTTTACGCCGACAGTCCCTCAGCCGAGGCTGCGTTTCGACAGCTCCTTTTGCACAAGGGAAACTTAGAAGCGTTTCGGCTTGTGCGGTTTTTTAAGTTTCTGCTTTGCCTTACCCAAAGCCACACAAGCTAAAGTATAAAACAGTTCCGAACTCCGCATTTCGAATTTACTCTCTGCATCCGGCGACGCCCTCGTGCACCGTCTCAGACTGCACGCCTGCGGCGTGCGCCTTCGAGGTGCGCCTTCGAGGTGCGTCGTGCGTCGCCCGCACGCCTTCGGCGTGCGGTTCTGCTCCAAACCCACAATACAACTCTGTTTTCAAAAACAAAACCGAGGGCATGATGCTCTCGATTTTACATTTTACACTTCCTCAAAATATATCGTTTCAAGCCAAGGTGCGAGCAGGTTTCTTTCTCTTTCGTTAGCGTAAGCGAATTTTGCTGCCGATATGACGGGGAGCCACCTGCGGACATCTTTTATATCGGATTTTGTCTTTGCACCGAAAACTTTGAGATACAGTGCGGCAAGTTCGTTTTCGCCGTCGAGAATGAACGTAAGATATGTTCCTGCGGCGTCGGCGTATATACTGCCTTGTGATGCATGCGTCCAGTCGATGATGTAATCTTTTCCGTCAGCGCCGAGGATAATGTTGTCGGGCGAAAAACAGCCGTGAAAAATTCCGTCACCGTCCGGTAGCGACGCCGAAAGTCTGATAAGTTCGTCCTTGAGCTCTCGACGAAGCTCGGTTTTTTCTATGTCTTTTTTTATCCTGTCCTTCAGTTCGGGTAGGTCGGTGACTTTCTCTTTGTGTAATTCGATTTGTAATTCGACGAGTTTTTCGAGAAACTTTGTAGCTTTTTCGGGTGAGTTTTTTATTTCTTCGGCGAGACTTTTCCCCTCGACGAAGTCGTAAATTATCGCCCATTTTCCGTCAATTTGCGTGATTTGCGTTATCGTCGGGACGGCTACGCCTGCGCACTGTGCTTGCGTTTGGTTGAACGCTTCGGTGAAAACTTTCGATTTCGGGACGTTTTTTTCGAAAACTTTCAGACACGCTGTGCCGTCTCGGTAGACCGTTCGGTCGTTTCGAAGTGCGATTATTTTGTCCAAATTCATAAGTACATCTTCTTTCAATGCTTTTTTTGTACAGGGAAAATATTGCCGTTATCTGTATTATTTGGTACAGATAAACCGACTACAGTTTCCGAAATGTATATTTTAAATTAACAGTTTCCGTATTTGTGCATAACGGGTATATCCGAAATGATATACCCTACGCCTGTAGGGATTGTTATTATGTTATCAAAGTTAATCGGGATATGCAATAAAAACAATTGCGAATTTGTATTCTTTATGTTATAATGCAAAACGAACGGATATGTATGTGTTGTTTAAAAATTTGATTATCCGTAAAAAAGAAAAAGGAGAACACAAAAATGGCAAGATTTACTTTACCCAGAGACCTTTACCACGGTGAAGGCGCCTTGGAAGCTCTCAAGACTTTCGAAGGCAAAAAGGCTATGGTCTGCACAGGCGGCGGTAGCATGAAGAAATTCGGTTTTCTCGACAAGGTAGTTTCCTATCTTAAAGAAGCCGGCATGGAAGTTGAACTTTTCGAAGGCATCGAGCCCGACCCGTCAGTTGAAACCGTTATGAGAGGCGCCGAGGCTATGCTCAAATTCGAGCCCGACTGGATTGTCGCTATAGGCGGCGGTTCACCGATCGACGCAGCTAAGGCTATGTGGATCAAATACGAGTACCCCGAAGTTACATTCGAAGATATGTGCAAAGTATTCGGTATCCCGACACTTCGCAGAAAGGCTCGTTTCT
>CAZBXS010000147.1:0-3536 GCA_964495955.1 uncultured Faecalibacterium sp. | reverse complement strand
TATATTGTATGCTAAAATCTATAGTTTTTTTAAATTGTTTCAAGTCTGATGCTGTTTGTACTTCCGGTTTTTCCGCTGACCGTTCCGCCGACTACTATGACGTTGTCGCCTTTTTTGAGACTGAGTATCTCGGCAGTCGTTTTCGCCGCAGCGTAAAACATAACTTCTACAGAATTGAATTCTTCGCACAGTGCCGGTATTACGCCCCACGAAAGAGCTAATTTTCTCCACGCTTTGACGCTTGTTGTCAGTCCGATTATGTCAATATCGGGTCTGAAACGTGATACCATTCGTGCACTTCTTCCCGACATTGAACAGACCGTTATGGCTTTTGCGTCTATCGAAAGTGCCATACTGCAAGCGGCATGGGATACAGCGTCGATATTGTTTTTTATCGCAAAGTCCGTCTTAAAGAACTTGCTGTTATATTTAATGTTGTGCTCTGTTTCCATACAGATAGCGTCCATGGTTCTTACGACTTCATCGGGGTGCTTTCCTATTGCGGTCTCACCCGACAGCATAACTGCGCTTGTACCGTCATAAACGGCGTTGGCGACGTCGGAAATTTCGGCTCTTGTCGGTCTGAGATTTGTTATCATACTTTCAAGCATTTCCGTTGCGGTTATAACTCTTCTGCCTTTCATTCGACAAGTTGTTATAAGCCTTTTTTGTATCGCCGGCAGTTTTTCGTACGGTATTTCAACTCCGAGATCGCCTCTTGCTACCATGATGCCCTCACAGCAGTCGCATATTTCGTCTATATTGTCGACGCCTGCTCGGTTTTCGATTTTGGCTACTACGTCTATATCTTCGCCGCCGTTAGCTTTCAGGAAATTTTTTATATCCATGATATTTTCGGCGTTGGATACAAACGAAGCTGCGATATAATCTATGTCGTTTTCGATACCGAAAAGTATATCCGATTTGTCTCTGTCACTTAAAAATGTCTGTTTTAACACTTTGTTCGGGAACGCCATGCTTTTGCGGTCGGAGAGTTCTCCCCCGCTTATTACTTTACATTTTATGTCACTTGCGTTTGTTTCTACGACTTCGAATTCAACAAGTCCGTTATTGACGAGAATTATGTCGCCCTTTTTAAGTTCCGACGGCAAGTTTTTGTAACTTACCGATACCCTTGTTTCGTCTCCCGTGATTTCGTCGGAAGTGAAAGTGAAGTCGGCACCATCGGCGAGAGCTATTTTACCGTTTTCGAATGTGCCTATCCTGTACTCCGGGCCTTTCGTGTCAAGCATAATAGCTATCGGAAGTCCGAGGTCGCTTCTGACTTTCTTTATCAAGTCGATGGTCTTTTTGTGTTGTTCGTGGTCACCGTGGGAAAAGTTAAGTCTTGCGACGTTCATACCGGCAAGGCACATCGCCCTGAGCATTTTTTCATTCGTACATGCAGGCCCCATGGTGCATATTATTTTCGTTCTTCTCATAATAGAAAGTACCTCTTTTCTCGTATCGGCGGTTTTTCTAATAAATTATTGCTGAGCCGATACGGAATTATTCTCTTCACTATTTAATGCTTTCAATCTTTTCTGCGGAATATTTTATCATTATTTGGCGGTCGGGTCAAGGACTAAAGGAAAATGTACGACAAAATCCGAATGTAAAAATATTAAATCGTTTTTTAGCTCTTGAACGAATTAAAAAACAGTTGTATAATGATTATGTATTTTGTTAAAGGAGGAGTTTTTTATGAAGAAAGCGACAAAAGGTGCTCTTGCCGTCGCAGGTGTAGCTTCGGGCGCATTACTCGGAGCGTGTGAACTGATTTATGAGGGTGTACTTTCAAGAAGACTTATCGAATTTATCAGTGAAAACAATATTTTCGGAGACGGGAGTACGACCGGAATATACCACAATGACGAAGCGAACAAAGCTAACAAGTGGTTCGTCGAAACATCGCCGTCCCCTGCTGTAATAGTCGACAGCGACGGCGAAGAATATTACGCATACATAGCAAAGCAAAAAGAATTTACGCACAAGTGGGCGGTCTGCGTTCACGGTTATTCCGCAGGGCCCAAAGGCGTTGCACAGTTCGGCAGGCACTATTTCGAACAGGGCTACAACGTCATTTTCCCCTGTATGCGTGCCCATTCGCTTGACAAACACCAATACTGTTCCATGGGTTACTACGACAGGTACATAGTCTGCAAATGGCTTGACAAGCTCGTTTCGGACGACCCTGACGCAAAGATAATCATTCACGGCGTTTCAATGGGTGCTGCGACAACTATGCTCGTTACGGGTGAAAATATACCGAAAAACGTTGTCTGTGCCGTAGCCGACTGCGGATACACCAACTGCCACAAAGAATACGAGGCGCAGATAGGCGAAATGCTCCACCTGCCCGTATTCCCGTTTCTTCCGATAATCAACCGCATATCTATAATTCGCAGAAACTTCGATTTCAAGAAGTGTTCGCCTATTGATGCGGTTTCCGTCAGCCGTACACCCACACTTTTCGTACACGGCGAAAAAGACACTTTCGTCCCGTACAGAATGATGGACGAGCTTTATGACGCCTGTATCGCCGAAAAGGACAAGCTCTCGGTGCCCGACGCTACGCACGCTGTGTCGTCGCTTGTACACCCTGAAATGTACTGGGAAAAAGTCGACGAATTCAAAAGTAAGTACTTCGAAAGCGAGGCAAGCGTAAAATGAAAACCGTGTCGAAATTAGCCTGTACCGCATTGGGCGTGTTCGGTGCTTCATTTGCAGGGTACTTCAAAATGTCGAAAGATGCTTGTCACAACGACGTTAAAAATCCCGACTATCTGATGATACTCGGTTGTACGGTCGAGGGAGACGAACCTTGTGAAATGCTCAAACTCAGAATAAATGCGGCGATCGACTTCTTGAAAGAAAATCCGAACACGATAGCTATCGCTTGCGGCGGAATAGTCCACGACGGACAGACGGTCAGCGAAGCCGAAACCATCGCAAAATATCTCTTGGAAGCCGGCATTGACGAAAGCCGTATAATAATAGAAAACAAGTCACAGACGACATACGAAAATTTCATCAACGCTAAAGAAATTATTTCGGGTATGGAGAATTCAGCCGACCCATCAATCGCTTTTCTAAGCAGTAACTTCCACCTTCTTCGCTCGTCCTACATAGCCAAACAAACGGGCGTAAAAGCATTGGGCGTACCTGCACCGTCGCCGAAAGGCTTATACTTCCCGGCAGTACTTCGTGAATATCTCGTATTTCCGATGCTGTTACATGAAATACATACGAAATCTAAGTGAGTTAAATTAAGCTGACGAGGGTCGAATCCAATACGCCCAAAGCGTATTGGGTTCAACTTTCGTCAGCTTAGGAAAATATGTCTTAAAAAACCACATTGTATTCGAAATTCGTCAGCTTAGACTACGAATTCCGCTTTCGTTTCCACAAGTTAAAGTACAAAGCGAAATTTCATAAACCTAAATAAAAAACAACGCTTTTAATTCCACTTTCTTCACTAACAAGCCATTAAACAATTCCAGAAAAATTTGTCAAATTTTTTTGTTTTAACATTA
>CAZBXS010000146.1:0-3538 GCA_964495955.1 uncultured Faecalibacterium sp. | reverse complement strand
CGGCGGCGACATTACCCGTAAAAAGAAATTGCTTGAAAAGCAAAAAGAGGGTAAGAAGCGTATGCGTCAATTCGGTTCTGTCGAAGTTCCGCAGGAAGCGTTCATGGCGGTTCTCAAACTTGAAGACAACTGACTTTTTACCGCACCGCTCACATTGCGAGCGGTGCGGTTTAGAATGTATCTATCGGCAGAGTGCTTTAGCTTGAAAAATCGAAATCACCAACCTCGGTCTGAAAATAGGGGCATTGAGCCCCTATTTTCAGAGCGTGCACTCGCTACGCTACTGCGCACGCTACGGCGGACTGTGTCCGCCGTCCTATCTTATAGCAAAGCCAAAATTACAACCCACTGTCCGATATCTAACTAAAATCAGGTGGACGCTCACCGGAAAGGATAAGCAATGCTCGGAATATACATACACATACCGTTTTGCAAAAGTAAATGCCCGTATTGCGACTTTTATTCTTCACGCACAGATGAAGCCACAATGGACAGATACACCGACGCTTTAATAAGAGAAATTAAACTTTTCCCCGAAAGTGAAAAAGTCGATTCCGTCTATTTCGGCGGAGGTACACCGTCACTTTTAGGCGGCGAGAGAATAGAAAAAATTCTTTCGGCAGTACAGGAAAAATTCGAATTAGTCGACCCCGAAATAACAGTCGAATGTAACCCGTCATCGTCCGATATTGTCTTATTTGAGACATTACAAAGGGCAGGAGTAAACAGACTTTCATTCGGTATGCAGTCGGCTGTTGACAGAGAGAGAAGCATTCTCGGACGAATTTCCGACAGAAAAGATGTCAAAAAGTGCGTAGAAGAAGCGAAAAAAGCAGGAATAAAAAATATATCGGTCGACTTGATGTTAGGTGTTCCGTTTCAGGATAAAGAGTCGCTTTTAGCGAGCATTATGTTTATTATGCAACTTGACGTAAAGCATGTAAGTGCCTATATGTTGAAAATCGAGGACGGAACATTTTTCTCGAAAATGCAAAATAAACTGCCGTTCCCCGATGACGACACGGTGAGTGATATGTACCTTTTTCTGTGTGACTATATGGAAAAATTGGGATTTAGACAGTATGAAATATCGAATTTTGCAAAGCCGGGTTACACTTCAAGACACAATCTCAAGTATTGGCACGACGAAGAATATGTCTCATTCGGGCCATCTGCACACTCTTTTTATAAAGGCGAACGGTATTTTTATGAGCGTGACACCGAAAAGTACATAACTTCACCGGAAAAAATATCCGACGGAAAAGGCGGAGATAGGGAAGAATACGCCATGCTTGCGTTAAGACTTTCCGAGGGGTTGAAATTTGAAAAGTACAAAGAAAAATTCTCATCGGAAGTACCGGAAAAATTCATCGAAAGAGCGAAAGAAATGGAAAAGTACGGCCTCATAAAAGTCACCGACACCGCTGTCAAACTGACAAGGGAAGGCTTTTTGCTGTCAAACACGGTGATAGCCGAACTTCTCGATACGCTTGATTAAAATTGAGTAAAACCTCCAATAATTGCTTTAGCTTTTATCGGAGGTCTTTTTTATGGCAGTGAGTTTGATACGGGGATTTATAGCTTATGCGGTACTGGTGGCGAGCGTGCGACTTATGGGAAAACGGCAGATAGGGGAATTGCAACCTGCCGATTTGGTAATAACAATACTCATTTCACAAATTGCGGCAATACCTATTGAGGACAGCGGTGAGCCTTTACTGTCGTCGGTCTCGAACATAATTTTCTTGGTGGCGATAGAAGTTTTTGTGTCGTTCATCAGTCTGAAATCGTCGAATTTCAGAAAACTCTTGCAGGGTAACAGCGTTATGATAATCGAGGACGGAAAAATCAACGAAAAAGCACTCGGACAAATTCGCCTTACAATAGACGACTTGACCGAAGCGCTCAGAGAAAAAGACATCTTCGATATAACCGAGGTGGCGTACGCCTATGTGGAAACAAACGGTGCGATAAGTGCGGAAATTTTCCCCGAAAACAAGCCGACCACCGTCAAGGACGCAAAGATAAAAGTCGAGGATAACGGCATTCCCGTAACAATTATCAGTGACGGCAAAGTGCTAAAAGAGAATTTTACGTACACTTTTTTGAATGCGAAAAAGCTCGGCGAAGTCTTGAAAAGCCGTGGCGTTGACAAAAAAGAGGTACTGATTTTGACTGCCGATAAAAAGAAAATATGTACTTTCGTTTTGAAGGGGGAGAAGAAATGAAAAGACTTGTTGCGGCGATCTGCCTGTTGCTGATATCGTTTGTACTAAGCGGTTGGGGGCACTACGAACTGAACGTGACGTGCGACGAACTGATAACGGGTCTGGAAGACTGTATAGAAACGGCAAAATCGGGCGAAAGCGAAGAACTAATCAAAAAGAGCGAAAACTTAGGCAAGTGGTGGGACGAAAACCGAACCGTTTTAACCGTACTTGTCAACCATTCAACGCTTGACACGATGCAAAGTTTCCTGCCGACGCTGAAAGAATTGGCGCAAATCGGCGATACCGAAGAACTGATCGAAAATTGCTACGAGTGCATAAACATGACCGAGGACTTGAAGGCGAACGCAAAAATCAGCCTTGGAAATGTGTTTTGATTTTTTGTGATTGAAAAGTACAGGCGACGGGGTACAGACCGTAAGCCTGTACTTTTTTGAACACTCGGCGAAAACAAGATCCGCCCCCTTGATTTTCTCTGAGATGTGTTGTACTATCTAAATATACAAAGGAGAAAAACAGGACAGAAAGGGGACTGAAAATGGATAACGGTTTTGAAGAGGAAAAAGCCGAAAAGAAAGCCAAAGCGACAAAGCGACAAAAGAATATTTTATACCTGTGCATAACGGCTGTGATCATTTTCATAGGAGTAGTCGCAATCAACGGCTTATATGATTATAACAACAGGCAGATGGAAGAAAAGTATCAAACTGCCTGCGAATTGGCTTTTAGCGGAAAGTACGAGGAAGCACTTGAAGTCTTGGATACATTCGCATCAAGTTATGGAGATTCGTTTGCCTTAGGAGCTTTTTGCCGTGGACATATCAAGTACGATGAAAATGATATAGTCGGAGCATACAAGGAATTGGACGATATTGATACATTCAGCCTCAGTGAAGGAAACAAAGACATTATAGCGGCGTTCAAAAAAAGAGTGAACAGAGAATATCTCGATGCCTTATGGGGCAGGTATTTTGAAAACACCGCAACAACCGTGCCGACGACAACTCAGCCGACAACAAGCCGAGTTCCGAGTACAACGAAAAAGAGCTATTCGAGCTACAGACTGGGCGTTGAAAGGTATTCCGATCCCGAAGATTTTTACTACGATAACGAGGACTATTTCGAAGACTATCAGGACGCAGAGGATTATTACAACCGATATCACTGAAAAGTACAGGCAAATGTCGAGACAAAATCCATATCGAGCCCCCACCCCTTGATTTTCAAGCGATTTTGTTGTAATATAATTACATATGGGGACAGATTCGGAGGAAGTCAAAATGCAATTCATTAAAGTTAAAACGTACAAA
>CAZBXS010000145.1:0-3542 GCA_964495955.1 uncultured Faecalibacterium sp. | reverse complement strand
AAATTATCGAATTTAAAAATGTGACAAAAAGCTACGACGATGAAAAACCGGTACTGGATAATTTGTCCCTCGATATATACGAGAACGAATTTGTGACACTTTTAGGCCCATCGGGTTGCGGTAAGACAACGCTTTTGAGAATACTCGGCGGTTTCATAACCGCAGACAGCGGCGAAGTACTTTTCGAGGGCAAGGAGATATCAAAGCTCCCGCCGTATAAAAGAGAAGTCAACACGGTCTTTCAAAGCTATGCACTTTTTCCTCATTTGAATGTATTTGAAAATGTCGCATTCGGTTTGAGAATAAAAAAAGAACCCCAAGATGTTATCGTCCAGAAAGTTAAGCGTATGCTGAAACTTGTAAATCTCGACGGCTACGAAAAACGCAGTATTTCCGCCTTGAGCGGAGGTCAGCAACAGAGAATAGCTATCGCAAGAGCGCTTGTAAACGAGCCGAAAGTTTTGCTTTTGGACGAACCTTTGGCGGCACTTGATACGAAATTAAGAAAAGAAATGCAACAGGAACTTATCCGTATACACGAAGAAGTCGGCATTACTTTCATTTTCGTAACCCACGACCAAGAAGAAGCACTTACTCTTTCCGACAAAATAGTCGTCATGAACGACGGCGTTATACAGCAGGTCGGAGCTCCCGAAGAAATATACGAAAGTCCGGCTAATCAGTTCGTTGCGAGATTTATAGGCGAAACGAATATGATGGACGGCGTTATAGCGGACGACGACCTTGTTATGTTCGAAGACAAGAAATTCAAATGCCACGCAGACGGCTTTGAAAAAGGCGAAAAAGTCGACGTTGTTATAAGACCGAGTAACATCGACGTCGTATCGAAAGAAGACGGTATGCTCAAAGGCGTCGTAAAATCCCACATTTTCAAGGGCATACACCATCAGTTGATAGTCGAAACGAGAGTCGGTACTTCTATCACGGTCTCTCTTCAGCTCTCGGACGACAGACCCGTATTTAACCAGCAGGAAGGCGAAAAAATAAGCGCAAGTAACTTCCTTTTGGACATAGAGGACGTTGAAGAACTTTCCGACTCGACCGTCATAGCTCTTGCCTGCGCTGAGGCGTGGGATTCGGAGACGGAAGAGCTTATTTCGATTAGAGATATAGAATACGATATACGCCCCGAAATCGGCACGTACCCCGTCACATTTTCGACAGGCGGCGGAACGTCGATTACCGTCAACGCAGTCGTAAAACAGGAAAACCGAGTTGTAAGTAAAGCAAAAGGCGAAGAAATTTACGCCATGAACATTTTCAAAAAGGTTGAAGACGTGCGGGACAGTATAGCTATAGATACCGATCTTATGACTTGGGCGAACGCTTCCGCTTGGAGCCTCGGCGGTGATGAACAGGTGCAGATAAGCGAAGTTAAATATGACTTTGATCCCGAAACAGTCGAAGCCGGTACATACGATGTTACTTTCTGTACCAAAGGTTATGAGTACAAGGTAACGACTACCCGTCCATACAAGGAGGATACGGAGGTAGGACTTTACTTCTATCCCGAAGACATACACATAATGAAAAAAGAAAATTAAATCAAAAGGAGAAACAATTATGTCAAAACTCAAACAAATCGACAACGCAGCGGAAAGCAAGGGTAAGGGTATTGCTACTCTTTGGCAATTTATCAAGTTTATAGTCGTCAGCCTCGGCGCCTTTGTTATCCAAACAGTATTACCGATTATCATTCAACTGTTTATGAACGACGCATTTATTAACCAAAAATATGAATTTTTTGTTTTTGCTTCCGAGGGTGGAGAAGGCAACGGTCTCGGCTTCTTTATTGCTTCAACCGCAAGCAACATTATAGCTCAGATAGTATCATTCTTCATCAACAGAGACAAAACTTTTAATTCCGATGCAAATATAGCGGTTACACTTCCTATTTACATAGTTTTCACTATTGCCCTTATTTGCTTCTCGGCATGGCTTGCACCCACTTTCCAAGGTTGGCTTGTTGCAAAGAGTGTTGCAGAGGGCTTAGCAACATTCATTTCAAACGCACTTTGCGGTGCTATACAGTTCTTCCTTTATTTCCCTGTTGACAAACTTCTTTTCAGCAAAAAGAAAAAGGATACCGAGGAGGCAAAGTAATATGATCTACCCCTCACTTCTTCCCGCACCGTCAAGCGTCGCACTTTTGGGCGGTATGCTCATAGGAAAGCGCGATGTTGAAAAGACAGTCGACAAGTCGTTAAAGTCCGAAGCCTACGAAATTAAAATCAAGGATAAGATATCGGTCAAGGCATCGGACGAAGCCGGATTTTTCTACGCCGACCTTACGCTTAAACAGTTATTTTACCAATACGGTGACTCCATTCCCTGTATGATAATCGAGGACGAGCCGAGATTTTCTTACAGAGCGGTAATGATGGACTGCTGCCGCCACTTCTTCTCGATAGACGAAGTTAAAAAGTTCATTGACCTTTGTGCGTCGTTTAAATTCAACAAATTCCATTGGCACCTGTCCGAGGATCAGGGCTGGAGAATTGAGATTGAAAAGTATCCCGAGCTTGCGAAGATAGGCTCGGTAAGACACGGCTCTTACTTCGGAAAGGAAACCAACGAAAAGGACTACGGCGGATATTACACGAAGACGCAGATGAAGGAAATCGTAGCTTACGCCGCAGAAAGACACATTGAGGTTATCCCCGAGCTTGACATTCCCGGTCACGCAAGCGGACTTTTAGCGGCTATTCCCGGACTTAACTGTACGGGCGAAAAGGTCGAAGTCAAGAGAACACCCGGCATTTTCTGGGATCTTCTTTGCGCGGGCAATGAAAGAAGCTACGAGGTCGTTTTTGACATCTTAGACGAGCTTTGTGACATTTTCCCCGGAGAATATTTCCACGTCGGCGGAGACGAAGCCCCGAAGCTTCAGTGGATGCACTGCGAAAAATGCCAGGCGAAGATAAAAGAGCTCGGCTTAAAGGACGAGGAAGAGCTGCAAGGCTATTTCGTCAACCGTGTCAGCGAATATCTCAGAAGTAAAGGCAAGACCGTCATAAGCTGGAACGAAAGCTTAAAGGGCGGAAACGTCAGCGACGAAAATGTAATTCAGCTTTGGATGGATAAAGACAAACTCTGTGAAAAGAGCAATAACAGAATAATTATCAGCGATTTCTTCCATTACTATATGGACTATCCGTACGAAATGACACCGATGAAGAAAGTCTACAGCTACGACGACAAAGTCAACGGCAAGGTTATCGGCGTCGAAACACCTATTTGGACAGAATATGTATACGACTTCGAGAGAATGCTGTACATGTGTTTCCCTCGCTTTATCGCAGTCGCACAAAACGGCTGGTGCACAAATAAGCCGGATTACGAGATCTTCGAAAAAGACCTTAAGAAACTTTCCGGTATGTATGATACGGCATATTGGGCACCGCATTCGGTTTGGAACAGACCGCTTCCGATAAGACGGGTAAAGACAGCGTTCAGATTTGTAGGTACTCTCAACAAAGAATTCGCTAAAAAGTACTTCATCGAGGACGCAAGAAAAAGCA
>CAZBXS010000144.1:0-3579 GCA_964495955.1 uncultured Faecalibacterium sp. | reverse complement strand
CGTAGAATGCACCGTCTCCCTCATTGATAACATAGCTCTTGCCCATTTCTTCGACTGCCGTCTTGAGTGTTTCCGTTGCGAAATCCCAATCTTTGATATCACCCATGTGGTCTTCGGGCATTGTCGAAACTTCGATTTCATATGTCAGACCGAATACGGAATAAACTTCATCGAAGAGTTTTACGACATTTTTGATTTCGTCTTTCATCTGATCCCATGTCATGAAGATGTGCGCGTCGTCCTGTGTAAAGCAACGAACTCGGAATAATCCGTGAAGTGCGCCCGACAGCTCATGGCGGTGTACCAAACCGAGTTCACCGCAACGAAGAGGAAGATCTCTGTATGAATGGGGCTGAAGTTTGTATACGAGCATTCCACCCGGACAGTTCATCGGCTTGATAGCGAAGTCTGCTTCGTCGATGACTGTGGTGTACATGTTTTCTTTGTAATGATCCCAATGACCGCTTCTTTCCCAAAGCGCACGGTTGAGCATCATCGGCGTCGAAATTTCGACATAGCCGTATCTCTTGTGTACTTCACGCCAGTAATCAATAAGAGTATTTCTAAGTGTCATACCGTTGGGCAGGAAGAACGGGAAACCGGGGCCTTCGTCAAGAAGTGCGAAAAGTCCGAGCTCTTTGCCGAGCTTTCTGTGGTCACGCTTTTTCGCTTCTTCGATAGCCTCCAAGTACGCATCAAGATCAGCCTGTTTTGTGAACGCAGTACCGTAGATACGCTGGAGCATCTTGTTTTTCTCGCTTCCACGCCAGTATGCGCCTGTACATGAAGTGAGCTTGAACGCTTTGATCCTGCTTGTGTCGGGTATATGCGGGCCTGCGCAAAGTTCGGTGAAATCGCCCTGTTTGTAGAAGCTGATATTTTCGCCCTTGTCGGCGTGTTCTTTGACAAGTTCGACCTTGTATATGTCGCCGAGTTCCTCATAGTACTTGATAGCATCTTCGGGTGCCATTTCGAAATGTTCCAAAGGAAGTGCTTCTTTGACTATCTTCTTCATTTCCTTTTCGATTTTTTCGAGGTCTTCGGGCGTAAACGGTGCGTCGACGTCAAAGTCATAGTAGAAACCGTTGTCTATCGACGGGCCTATGGCGAGTTTTGCTTCGGGGTAGAGTCTTTTGACCGCCTGAGCGAGTATGTGAGAGGCTGTGTGTCTGAAAGTACGTTTGGCATCGTCATCGTCGAAAGTCAAAATTTCGACTTCGCAATCGCTGTCAAGTACCGTTCTCAAATCGCATGTCTCGCCGTTGACTTTGGCAAGGCAGGCGGCTTTGTACAGCCCTGCGCCTATACTTTTGGCAACGTCCATAACGCTGACGCCGCTTTCGAATTCACGAATGTCGTCACGAAGTTTAACTTTTATCATAATATCTGCTCCTTTGATATAAATTTCTTTTTGTTTTGTACAGGTGTATGCCTGCGTAAAATCGGGAATGTGCGAAAAAATCTCTTTGGATAAAAATTTGGATAAAAAAATAAAGCCCACCCCTAAAAACAAGGGATGAAGCTATGCTCCACGGTTCCACCCAAATTCGACAAGCCGTAGCTGTCGCACTCGATCGCTTTAACGCAGCAAACGGCGACCTTGGACGTTTCACGCTTTCGGACGCACTCGGGAGCGGTAGCTGTTTTCGCTTCAAAATGCGGGCTTTCAGCCGGCGAACCGACCCGCAATCTCTGACATGAAGGTGTGAAAAAGCCGTCTCCGTCAACGATTTCATCTGTACCGATTAAGCGTATCATAAAGAAAGCGATTTGTCAAGCGTTTTCGAAAAATCGGTTGAGGGGTTCGCAAAGTGCGCAATTCTTTGCAAATTGATAAGTTACCGTTATCTCTGCTGATGTAAGACAATTCATTAAAGCTAATCTCAAATTTCCAGTCGCAAAAGCCAGGAAATTTGAGATTGATACGCTTTAAAATTCTACCATCGAGAAAGTAAGAACTTTTTTGTTCTTTCAATTTAGGATAGCTACGTAATGCATTTTCACCTGTCTTCGCTACGCCGTCGGGGATCATTACGCTTTTTAAGCCTGTACATTATTTGTATGCGTGATAACCTATTTTAGTCTCACCGGTGGGAATAGTGACACTTGATATTCTTTATGTCCTTCAAATGCTCCACGCCGATTTCCGTTACGCCGTCCGAAATGACTACATCTCCGCCGTCACCGATATATTTTGTTAAAATATCGTCTTCTATAATAAAATCGGTTATGTTGCTCATTATTTAATCTTCCAAATCCAAGTTTTCTATCTGTTGTATTATTTGCTTTTGTATCTCGTAAAAATGAATTTCTTTGTTATAGATGAAATACTCTTTATAGCCGTATCCGACAAATTAATTTGTACGAGTACGGGTAAGTCAAAGCATTTCGTTCAGTTTTTCTTCAAGTTTTTCCAAATCGGACTGTGCAAAATTATTCGGATCGATACCACATTTTCGGCACGCTCTTTCGAACGCATATCGATCGATTTCGTACTCTTCACCGAGCAACTCGTTCGCCACAAGTTCGATATGTTCATCTCTTATTCCGTTATAGCCGGCAGCATCAATTTCCGCAAGCATCCAAGGCATGTATCCCATACTTTTCCACCCCCTTTGCTATTTTGTCAATTTCACAAGTACATTTTAAGGATAACTGTTAAAATTGCTTTCAAGCTCGACAGTCACTGCTCAAAATTAATCCGGTAAGAATATGGTGATTAGTCGAACATCTTTTGCGGTTATTATATCAGTATAATAATTCCACGGTCAACAGTTCTCTGTCCGAAAAATCGGTCTCACGTCAAAATTAGAAATAAAATCATTTTCAAAATCAAAGACAGTACTATAATTCGTGCCTGAATTTTACAAATTATGTAGTAACGATATACATAATTCTATCGAAAATTTAAAAAGTGATTTTTCACATGATAAAGTCACCGCCCGAAAGGGTGGTCGCTGATTGATTTAGTGTTTGTTTTGATTTTTTGGGATCGTCGCATTCGGTATTGCGTTCTTTTTTCATAAAACAAGCGGTTGAGTATGCTTATTACCACCACAAAGCCGGCAACAGTGATGGAAAAGTCAATTCCATAGCATTTGCAGGGTCAAGATATATGATAAATGCTATCGGGCTTGTAACGATGAAAGTACAGCCGATTCTATAACTGCTTTCGATGTTTGCTGTTTCTCGGTATTGCGTCCACCCCTTTCAATAAAATTTTCACCGTTTTTAATCTTATTTGCTTTTTTACATTTTAAATCGGAGTTGACTAATAAAATTTGTAAAATTCACAGAAATCTGATATAATAAATTATAAAAAATTCCGATAGATAAAACACAAAAAGCAGATTTATGCGAAAAACGGTATCACTGTAAACTAAATTGCAAATTTCGAGAAAACGCAGGAGAATCTATTATGGCAGATGTTAAAACACATTTACGAGAACTAAGCGTAGCAACAACTGTAGGTTTATTAAGCACAGGTGTTAACTTTCAGAAAAATGATTTATACAACTCTAAGGACTTTTTATCTTACGCAAGGCAAGTTATATCAGGGGATATTTCAAGTGCTGACAA
>CAZBXS010000143.1:0-3580 GCA_964495955.1 uncultured Faecalibacterium sp. | reverse complement strand
TATACTTTGACTTTATTTTTTAACTAAAATGGGTCACATCTATTTACAACGCAGATACAAAACCTATACAAAAACAATTATTTTCTTGCCAATGTCACTTTGCGGTGCTATAATGATACAGATGTTAAACTCAAAAATAAAGACTTTATTTAGGAGGACGCAATATGAGCAGTAACACTGAAAACAGCATAAATAACAAAATACACCTGTACTTCGAAAAAGAAAAAGAAAATATGCTCTCCGACCTCGGTTCGCTTATAAGAATTAACTCTGTACGAACCGAAGCGAAAGACGGCGCACCGTTTGGTGAGGGGGTAAAAAGAGCACTTGAAAAAATGCTCCTTATCGCCAAAAATAACGGATTTTCGGTCAAAAATGTCGATAATTACGCCGGGGAAATCAGCTTTTTCGGCGGCGACGATGCCACTCTTGCAATGCTCGGTCATCTTGATGTCGTACCTGAGGGTGACGGTTGGACAGTACCGCCTTATGAAATGACGGAACGTGACGGAAAAATTTACGGCAGAGGCACAAGCGACGACAAAGGCCCCGTCATAGCCACTTTTTATGCTATGAAATGCGTTCGTGAATTGGGTCTTGTACTTGAAAACGATGTCAGACTTATTGTCGGTACAAGCGAAGAGACCGGTGGAAACGATATAGAATATTACACCGAAAAAAGAGGAATGCCTGCGATGGTGTTCACCCCCGATTCGTCTTTCCCCGTTACAAATGTCGAAAGAGGACATTTCAGCAAACATTTTTCTTCCTCAATCGAACCCGATGATCTCGAATGTGCCCACATCGTTTCGTTTGACGGCGGATTTGTCATAAACGCAGTGCCGAACAAAGCGTCGGTTGTACTTTCGGGATTTTCGTATGACGAAATTTTTGCGTTATGCGAAAAAGTCAGTGCCGAAACGAAAATCGAATTTGAAATTACCGAAGAAAACGGAAATTTGAACGTTTTGGCTTTGGGTACAGGTGCACATGCATCGACTCCGCAACTTGCCAATAATCCGATAACGGCGCTTTTGTCTTTGATAGCGTCGCTTGAAACTTCGTCAAATACACAAAAACCGTTTAAAGCACTTTCGAAATTCTTCCCTCACGGCAAAACACACGGAGAGGGTATGGGCGTCGAAATGAAAGACGAAGTGTCCGGCGAACTTACGATGACACTTGATATTTTGAAGTTTGACGGTGTTAATGTACAGGGAGCGTTTGACTCAAGAGTACCGCTTTGTGCAAACGAAGAAAATCTTTCGAATCCCGTTAAAGAAAAATTGGCGTCGGCGGGATTTGAGCTTGACAGTACGTTCATTACGCCGATACACCATGTAGACGAAAACAGCGAGTTTATCAAAAAGTTGCTTTCGGCTTATGAAGAAATAAGCGGAAGAAAAGGCTACTGCGAAGCTATAGGCGGAGGTACATATGTACACGAAATCGACGGCGGTGTTGCGTTCGGAGCGATAATGCCAGATGTCGATACGAATATGCACGGAGCAGATGAATTTATGCCGATAGACGATTTGATAAAAGCAGGCGAAATATTTACGAAAGCTATTATAAATATATGTACGAAACAGTGAAAACAACAGACAAATATTCCGTACTTAAAAAGTACTTCGGTTACGACTCTTTCAGATACGGTCAGGAACGAATAGTTGACGATATGCTAAACGGAGAAGATGTACTTGCCGTTATGCCGACAGGTGCGGGCAAGTCGCTGTGTTTTCAAGTACCGTCATTGTTAAGCGAGGGAACGGCGATAGTAATATCGCCGCTTATCTCTTTGATGAAAGATCAAATATATGCACTCAAAGAAAACGGAATACCCGCAGAAGCGATAAATTCTTCTTCCGACCCTATCGAAAGACAGGAAATATATGAGGCGGCTTATAACGGAAAGTACAAATTACTTTATATTTCGCCCGAAAGACTTGATACAGCCGAATTTTTGCGTCTTGCGTCAAGTATAAAAATATCGTATGTCTGTATCGACGAAGCCCACTGTGTATCACAGTGGGGACAGGACTTCAGAAGCAGTTATCTGAAAATAGCCGAATTTATAAATTCATTTAAAGTTCGCCCGACGGTAGCGGCTTTTACTGCGACTGCGACACATACGGTAAGAGACGATATAATTCGCCTTTTAGAGCTTAAATCTCCGGATATTGTCGTCACCGGATTTGACAGAGAAAACCTCTATTTCGAAGTCAGAGATACAAAAGATAAACTCTCGTTCGTTGAAAGCTATCTTGGAGCAAACTCCGAAAAAAGCGGTATAATTTATTGCTCGACAAGAAAAACGGTCGAACAGTTATTTCACTGCCTTAAAGCCGACGGCTACAGCGTTACGAAATACCACGCAGGTCTCGACGCCGACGAAAGACGGCATAACCAAGACAATTTCGTCCGTGACGATTTGAAAGTCATGATAGCGACAAACGCATTCGGTATGGGCATTGATAAATCCAACGTCTCGTTCGTCATTCACTATAATATGCCGGGTGATATCGAAAGTTATTATCAAGAAGCAGGTAGGGCAGGACGTGACGGCGAAAAAGCCGAATGCATTCTCCTGTACGCCAAAAAGGACATAGTAACACAACGGTTTTTCATAAACAATCCGGCAGAAAACGAAGGGTTGACGGATTTCGAAATCGAAATGCTCAGAAAACGAAAGAGCAAAAAGCTAAATCAAATGATTGATTACTGCGAATCGAATTCGTGTTTGAGAAACTACATTTTGTCATATTTCGGTGAAGTACGTGTCGATGATTGCAAAAACTGTTCGGTCTGCTGCGGAAAGAAAGAATACGCCGATATAACAGTCGAAGCACAAAAAATACTTTCGGCGGTCGCCCGTACAAACGAAACTTTGGAAGTCGGGAAAATCGTCGACCTGCTTTTAGCCACTTCTTATGCAGAAAATGACCCGTATCTTTCATCTATAAAGACTTTCGGCGCTATGAAAGGCAGTACACAGGAAGACACAGTCAAGATAATAATGTATCTTGTCAGGAAAAACTATGTCGATGTTAAATCGGGCGTTTTGAAACTCAATGATTTTTCGAAAGATATTCTTTTCCGTTCGATGAAAGTACTTATGCCGTATCTCGAAACGGAAAAAGTGCCGAAAAAAGAGAAAGTATTACCGAAACAAAGCAAAGATACTTCGCTCACCGCACAGGACGAGGAACTTTTCGATATATTAAAGAAACTGCGAAAAGAACTTGCGGACAAGAAAAATGTCCCTGCATTCGTCATATTTTCCGATGCCACACTTCGCTCTATCTGTATCGAAAAACCGACGGATATATCCGAATTTTTAGCGATAAAGGGCGTCGGTGCCAAGAAAGCCGAAAGCTACGGGCCGGCGTTTACAAAAGCTGTTAATCTGTATCTCAAACAGCGGAAAATGTAACAGAAACAGCCGTTAAAAATACACGATTTTCGTTAGTTTTTGCTGTTGAATTTTTAAGTATTAGTGATATAATGCATTAAGCTGATGAGAGCCGAACACAATACGGTTTTTTAAGGCATATTTCCGCCAAAGCTGTGTCAGAAATCC
>CAZBXS010000142.1:0-3589 GCA_964495955.1 uncultured Faecalibacterium sp. | reverse complement strand
CTTATATTCCTGTCCTACAGCTATGTCGCCAACGGAAAAACATGGGTCACAAACAGAGTAAACGCTCACCTGTACACAAACAGACAGTTGACGTCAGCAGGAACCGTCTATGACTGTACAGGCAAAATTCTCGTCAAAAGTAAGGACGGCAAGCGTGTTTTTAACTCCGATTACGTAACAAGAAAAGCGACACTTCATGCAGTCGGTGACACACAAGGCTACATCGCAACGGGAGTACAGACTATATACAGACCGTATCTTATCGGTTACGACCTCGTCGGTGGGGTGTACAAAGCCGTCAAAGACGGAAAGGGCAACGATATCACCTTGACAATAGACGCCGATTTATGCAAGACGGCATACAACGCACTCGGAAGCAATAACGGCACCGTTGCCGTGTATAACTATAAAACGGGCGATGTCGTTTGTATGGTCTCAAAGCCGACCTACGACCCGGAAAATATCCCGTCGGGCATCAACACCGATACGAGCGGAAAATACGACGGAGTGTATCTTAACCGAGCACTTTCGGGACTTTTCACGCCCGGTTCGACTTTCAAAACGGTTGTAGCGATTTGCGCTATAGATAACATTTCGGATATCTCCGAACGCACATTCAAATGTACGGGGAAACTTAAAACAAAAGACGGAGACATAATCTGTAACGCAACGCACGGAAAGATATCATTCAAAAACGCCTATGCGAAATCGTGTAACTGTGTCTTTGCCGAGCTTGCTCTCGAACTCGGAGCGAAAAAGTTGACTGCTACAGCGGAAAAACTCGGATTTAACAAAAATCTTACCGCCTGCGGAGTTCAGCTTAAAGCCGGAATATTCAACATGAAAAAAGCCGATGATTACACACTCGGCTGGTCGGGAATAGGGCAGGGTACAGTACTCGCAAATCCCTGTAACATGATGATGATAGCCGGCGCTATCGCAAACAACGGAAAATGCATAACACCGAAAATCATAGCAAGCGACACATCGGGCAAAATCGGCGAAGCGATAGAGACAGTAACCGAGTCGTCACAGATCACAATTAACGAAGACACCGCAAAAACTATGCGAAAACTGATGCGAAACGCAGTCAAAACGGTCTACGGCGACGGATACTTCCCGAACATGAAAATGTGCGGAAAGACGGGTACAGCCGAAGTGGACGGAAAGAAACCGCATTCTTGGTTTATCGGATTTTCGAATGATGAAGATTTCCCATATGCGATAGTCGTCATGGTTGAAAACGGCGGTTCGTCAAGCACA
Source organism: uncultured Faecalibacterium sp. (assembly GCA_964495955.1). Classification (GTDB taxonomy): domain Bacteria; phylum Bacillota; class Clostridia; order Oscillospirales; family Acutalibacteraceae; genus UBA6857. The sequence continues at coordinate 2,326 of CAZBXS010000142.1, read as the reverse complement.
GTCGCAATCCCTGCCGCAAGCAAAGTCATGAAAGCGTTAAAATCGAAAGTCGGTTAAAATATAAAATTATGTCAAAAGCAGTCTCATCTGGTACAAAATGAGACTGCTTTCTTTATTTTTGCTTTGTACCGGCGGCTTTTCTCTCCCACTTTTCTTTTGTCGCCATTCCGCCTCGCATATGCCTTTCGGCTTTGTTTTCGTCGAGAACTTTTCTGACTTGTCTGAACAATTCGCTGTCGGTTTTTTCCAATTTCTTCGTAACATCGCTGTGTACTGTCGACTTGGATATTCCCGACCAAGCCGCCGCTTCACGAACGGTAGCTTTGTTTTTGATTATGTATTGACCGAGTAGAACCGATCGGTCTTCGCTTTTCGCCATATTCCTCCCCCTAAAGATATATTCTGCTTGAGTATATGCTTTAGTTTCGGAGAATATGATTGTTTGCTTCTATGTTTAAACTGATTGTGAGTTTGAGCACAGACGCCGGTTATACTAAGACCGAGGGCATCGAGCCCTCGGTCTTAGTGCGTGCACTCGCTACGCTACTGCGCACGCCATATCAATAAATCTTTCCTAAATTATTCTTCCCCGTTTTCCTGCTTTTCGCAATAAATGCAACGCCAAACGCCTTTTTCTTTGTCCGTCAGCTTGAAAACGTGGTCAAGTTCCTGTTCACATGTGGTGATACAGTGCGGATTTTTACACTTTTTCTCGTTTACGGCTGTCTCAAAATTTTCTTCTTTAGCTTCAACGCCGTTTTTCTTGTCGTCGAGGAGTTTCAATATCAGTGCCATTCGCATGTACTTTCCGTTGAGTACCTGTTTGAAGTAGCAGGCACGGGGGTCGCTGTCGATGGCGACGCTGATTTCGTTTACTCTGGGCAACGGGTGGAGTATGGCGAGATCTTTTTTCGCATTTTCGAGTTTTTCGGGCGTCAGAATATAGCTGTCTTTTAGACGCTCATATTCGTCTTTGTCGAAAAATCTTTCACGCTGAATTCTCGTCATGTACAGAATATCGAGCTGACCTATTGTGCCCTCAAGGTCGGCGGTTTCTATATATTCCATGTTGTTTTTTTCAAGTACATCATGCTTGACATAATCGGGCAACTTCAATTCGTCGGGCGAAATGAGTACGGTTTTAATGCCGGTGTAACGGCTGAGTGCGTTAATAAGTGAATGCACCGTTCTGCCGTATTTGAGGTCACCGCAAAATCCGACTGTGAGATCGCAAAGCCTGCCTTTTTCACGCTTTATTGTCAAAAGGTCGGCGAGAGTTTGGGTCGGGTGGCAGTGTCCGCCGTCACCTGCGTTGATTATCGGTACCCCCGCATTGTTCGATGCAACGAGCGCTGCGCCTTCTTTGGGGTGACGCATGGCGATAATATCGGCATAACAGCTGACAACTTTTATCGTGTCGGCAACGCTTTCGCCTTTAGATGCCGAGGAACTGTTAGGCTCCGAAAATCCGAGTACATTTCCGCCGAGTTCGTACATCGCAGCTTCAAAGCTCAGTCGGGTTCTTGTCGACGGCTCAAAAAAGAGTGTAGCCAATTTTTTGCCTGCACATATATGCGAGTACTTTTCGCCGTTTTCGATTATATCTTCTGCGGTAGCTATCAGCGAGTCTATTTCTTCGACCGAAAGGTCTGATATATCAATTACGCTTCTCATATAGACACCTCTTATTCTTTTGCACCGTTAATTGCAAGATACGCTTTTATACGCTCAACGTTTTCTTTGTTTTCGTCTTTTTCTTCGAGATATTCGATAATATCGTATACATCAACTACAGAGTATACGGGGAAGCCGTATTCATCGCTTATCTCAGCCATAGCCGACTTCTCGGTCAAGCCTTTCTCTTTTCTGTCGACCATAACGAATACAGCGGAAACTTTCACGCCGTCCAATTTCGAAAGTATAGCCATGCTTTCTCTTATAGCCGTACCTGCTGTTATAACATCTTCGACGATAACGACTTCTTCATTCTTTTGAGGTTTGTAGCCGACGAAAACACCGCCCTCGCCATGATCCTTTTCTTCTTTGCGGTTAAAGAAGAACGGAACGTCGAGACCGCTTTTCGAAAGCGCGCAGGCAACCGAAACGGCGATTGGTATTCCCTTGTACGCCGGGCCGTAAAGTACAGCCTTTTTATTGCCTAACTTTTCGAAATACGCTTTTGAATAAAATTCACCGAGTTTCGATATCTGCTCACCTGTTTTTATATCGCCGGCGTTGATGAAATAGGGAATTTTTCTACCGCTTTTAGCCGTAAAATCGCCGAACTTCAAAACGCCCGCACTTTCCAAAAATTCAATAAATTCTC
>CAZBXS010000141.1:0-3623 GCA_964495955.1 uncultured Faecalibacterium sp. | reverse complement strand
TGCTTTCGTTCTGCTTCGCAGAACCTTTTGCCCCCTCACGCAGTAACCGACCTTCTGACAAAAGTCGTTAGCTGTACAAATGTCCAATTTCTATAGCTTAAGCGTTGGATCCACATCCGCCCAAAAACAGTGTATTTTCGGACTTTGTAGACTTAAAAAGCAAAAATCGCTCCGAAACTCGAAGCGATTTTGTGTTTGTATCAAGCTGACAAGTACAACAAATCAAGCCATAACTGCGTCGGTGAGCTGACAATACGTGTTGCCGTACTCATCGTATGTACCGAAAATTCCGGTTACCGTGATGTCGGTTCCGAGTTCGGGGTAGTCGTTCGGGTATGTGTAGTCGCCTGAAAGTACAAATTCAAGACCCTGCGAGCAACAAGCCGTTGCGTCGGCGATTAGGCAAGCGAAGTAGACATTGCCTGTACTTTCATCTTCGTAAACCGAAAACTGACCCGTCATTCTGACTTTTTTGCCGTTGTAATCTGACGGCGTTGTGACCATGTTGTACACCTCGGCGTACACAGCCGTACTGCTCATCGCAGTCAAGTCGACGTCAATATCGCCTGTACTTGAGGGTGTGTTCGGCGTGGTATTTTGTGCGTCACCGCAAGCAGCGAACGAGAACAGAATTAAAACCGACATTAAAATACATATTACTTTTTTCATGCTTTTGCACCTCCGATTATTTTACCCGATATCCACGAAATGAAAAATACACCGATTTGTATTGCGACTATTGTCGAACCTACGGGCGTACCTGCCAAGACAGAGACGAGGATACCGACAAGCGAGCACACGACGGACAGTACCGCCGCACAAATTGTAACGCTTTTGAAACTTTTGAACATACGCATTGCCGACAATGCAGGGAAAATTACGAGTGCGGATATCAAAAGAGAACCGACAAGGTTCATCGCAAGGACGATTATAACCGCTACGATAACGGCAATGACAAGGTTATATACACCCGCTTTTGTTCCCGTAGCCGTTGAAAAATTTTCGTCGAAGGTAACGGCGAATATTTTGTTATAGAAGAATATGAACGCAGCCACGACCACTACCGACATACCGACACTAAGCCAAACGTCCGTTTTTGATAGCGTCAATATCGAAGTTGAACCGAAAAGCGTACTGCAAACATCGCCGGACAAATTCGAGGAAGTTGAGAAAATATTCATCAGAAGATATCCTATAGCGAGCGAGCCGACGGATATCATGGCTATTGCCGCATCGCCTTTTATCTTCGTTTTTGTTCCTGTACGTAATAGTAAAACTGCGCTTATTACGGTTATGAGCATTACGAGTGGCATTTCGTTTGAGATATTCATTATTGCCGCTATCGCCATTGCACCGAACGCTACATGTGAAAGTCCGTCGCCGATAAACGAGAAGCGTTTGAGAACAAGTGTTACGCCCAAAAGTGAGGAACACAGTGCAATCAGGACACCGACGACAAGAGCGTAGCGGACGAACGGATACGCCCAATAATAAGCTAATTTATCAAAAAGTGCCATCACTCCTCACCGCCTTCCGACGTTTCGAACATTCTTCCTTGCGGACTTTTGAGGTATTCTTCTTTCGTTCCGAAGAAAACGGTAGTACCGATATGAAGTATATGGTCGGCGTATTTGAGTGCGGCTGAAATATCGTGAGAAATCATGATTACGGTGATTTTGTCTTCTACGTTTAATTTATGTATCAAATGGTACATTTCAGCTGTCACTTTCGGGTCAAGTCCCGACACCGGCTCGTCTAAAAGCAACATTTTTCTTGTCGCACACAACGCTCTTGCCAAGAGAACCCTTTGTTGCTGACCGCCGGACAATTCTCTGTAACAGCGTTTTGCCATGTCGCTTATCTGCATTTTCTCCATATTTTCGGTAGCAAGGCGTTTTTGCTCTTTCGTGTAAAACGGACGTAAACCGCACTGACCTTGACAGCCGGAAATTACGATTTCTTTGACCGACGCCGGAAAATCTTTTTGTACCACCGTTTGTTGCGGAAGGTAACCTATCTCGTTTTGTTTCAAGCCGTCACCGGTTATTATCTGACCGCTTATTGAGTTTTGTAATCCGAGAATAGTTTTCATAAGAGTACTTTTTCCCGAACCGTTTTCGCCGACTATGCACAGATAATCGCCCTCGTTTATTTCAAAATTTAAATCTTTTAATACAGCTTTTCCGTCGTATCCGACGGTGAGATCTTTACAAATCAACTGTGCCATTTTATTTTCCTCCGTCAACCTAACGCCGTTTTAAGTACGGACAGGTTTTTCTCCATAATCGAAATATATGTTGCACCGTTTTTGACATCTTCCGAAGTTGTCGACTGCATCGAGTCCATCGAAAGTACGGTCAGGTTTTCACTTTTTGCCGTTTGCACAACGGTTTCGGCTATCTTGTGCGTTGTCCCCTCAAGCGTCAAAACACACGGTAAACCGAGTTCGTCTACCTTTTCGGCAAGGAAAGATACTGTTTCGAAATCGGCTTCGCTTTCAGCCGAGCAACCCGAAAATGCCGCAAAATACGTCAAGTCATAATCGTCGGCTAAGTATCTGAACGGGAATCGGTCGCCGAAAAGCAAAGTTTTATACGTCGCCGAAGTGACGGCTTTTTCATATTCGCTGTCAAGTGTCGAAAGTTTTTCTATGTACTTGTCGGCGTTTTCGGAATACACAGCTTTGTTCTGCGGATCAACAACTTGTAATTCGGCGGATATTTTTTCCGTTAAGTACATCGCATTTTTTATTGACAGCCAAATGTGTTCGTCATACTCCGTTTCGTCGTGGTCTTCGTGTTCCTCATCTTCGTGACTTTCCATTCCCTCGACTGTTTCTTCCTCTTTCGCAGCATCGCCTAAAACTTCCAAGAGATTTAGCGTATTGATATCAGACTTTCCCGTACTTTCAATCAAATCTTCGACCCAGCTGTCAGACTCACCGCCGACATAGATGAACAAATCGCATTCGGATATTTTAATGATATCGTCGGCTGTCGGCTGATAGCTGTGTAAATCGACACCGTTATCCAAAAGCATGGTGACATCGAAATTTTCGGCTTTGTCGCCTAAAACTTGCATCACCCAATCGTATTCGGGAAAAATCGTCGTCACAACGCTGAGTTTGTCCGTCTGTTCAGGGTCGACAGTACCGCAAGAAGCAAACAAACAGGTGACAAAAACGACACTCAATAAAACGCAAAGAATTTTTTTCATAAATAAAAACCTCCAAATTAAAATAAAAACTTAAAAATGACAAAAAAATACAAGGAGAGCGGGTACACCCGCAAAGCCCGCTTAAGCGGACTGCTCCCTGTTTTAAGTAGTTATTTCAGTTCAGAAGTTCGACCTTTTGCGATATCAAAGTTACGCTTTTAACCTTATCCGTACTGTAGTCTATCGCACGGCAAAGCGTATAAAATGCCGACGCAATAACACAAACGGCACACACAGTCGCCGATACCGTTTTCATTGCATTGCGACAGACGCTTATGTTATAACAGATTTGGCAATGTTCACTGCCACAGCAGTCGTGGCGTGAATTTTTGACGATATAGACGGCGGAAAAGAGCACAACGAACAAGACCGCAACCGCAGTCAACAAAGCTATGATACGCTTTTTC
>CAZBXS010000140.1:0-3662 GCA_964495955.1 uncultured Faecalibacterium sp. | reverse complement strand
GGAACGCCCAAAGGGCGTATGCGGCGAATGCGTAGCGCCGACTTTGTGGGAGCAGAAAAGTTCCGCACAGCCAATACTAAATGGGGTTATGACAGTAGCGGTTAGGCGGTAAAATCTATCCGCAGTACAAACTCACCGCTGTCCCCCGACTGACAAGTACAATAATCCCGAATTCAAAAAGCGTCCGTCACCGAATAGGCAACAGACGCTTTGATTTTAATTTTTATCTACAGTCACAAGTACCGCAACTGTAATTTATATACGGTCGACTATCTTACTGTCCGAAGAACTGTCTGAAGAAGTCTTCCCAGTCGCTTCCGTATGAGCCGTATCCGGAGCTTGAGTCCGAATCGCCGAACGGGTTCATGCTGTCGTTTTCCGTAGTTTCTTCCTCTGCTGTGACGGAGCCTTTGTCCTCAACGAGTTTTGCGGTAACTTCAAATGTTGTAATTTCGTACGTCCTTGAGTTGACACGGCAGATGCCGAGCGTGATTTCATCGCCGACCTTACCGTTGTCGATAATGTCAAGAAGTACATCGGACGAATCGAGGTCTTTTCCGTTGACCGAAGTGATCATATCGCCGACCTTAACATTTCCGCCGGCAAGCGAGCTGTCATCGGAAATAGATGCGATTATAACCGAGCCTTTCGGAAGTCCCTTTATCTGTACTACCATGCTGTATACCTGATAGTTTGTAACCGAGGCGTAGGATATGCCAAGTTTCGGTCTGTTGGGCACGTAGCCGTGTTGAATGAGATTTTCGACAACGGGTTTTGCTATTGCGATGGGTACAGCAAAACCTATTCCCTCGTAGTCCGTAGCGGCGATCTTAGATGAGTTGATACCTATGACCTGACCTGCGGAGTTGACGAGTGCACCACCTGAGTTTCCGGGGCTGATAGCCGCTGTATGCTGTATGACCTGCATGGTATATGTCGATGTGAGCGAACGGTCGACTGCCGAAACTATGCCGTCGGTGACAGAACCGTAGTAGCTTGATCCACCGGGATTACCGATAGCGTATACCGATTCCGTAACTTCGAGTGTCGACGAATCGCCGAATGTTGCCGCCTGAAGTCCGGTTTCTTTTATGCTCAGTACGCCGATATCCGTTCTTTCGTCGTAGCCTACTATTTTCGCTTCGTATATGGTACCGTCTTCAAGAAGAATACCGCACGATTTTACCGAATCGTCGGATATGACGTGGGCGCAAGTGATGATGTACGTCATTGTACCTGCGTCATTTGTACCCATAACAACGCCCGAACCTTCGCCTGCAAGTTCTCCGCTTGAGTCGTATACTACAATTCCGACTACGCTGTCACGTGCTTTCTTAACGGCGTCGAGATCGCTTGAGGAATTCGCTTTTGTTGTGTCGAGTACGACCTGTGCGGAATTGATAGTTTCTCCGTCAGTGCCGTCGCCTGTTACGGAACCGCCGTTTGAATTTGACGTACTTCTGCCGATAGCCGTACCAATGCCGATAGACGCTATGACGATAAAGAATGCCAAAATTACGGCTAAAACTTTCTTGCCTTTTCCGCTCTTTGTCGGCTTGTGTCCGTTGGCGGAGTTACTGTTATTATAGTTGGTATTATTAGCGTTATTATTAGTATAACTGTAATGGTAAGTGCCGTTGTTTTGCGAATAGGGGTTATAGTTTTGTCCGCCGGTGTACTGTGTACCGTTTTGGTTAAATTGAGGCTGAGAGTAATTTGGGGTATTGTTATGTGTGTTGTTTTGCGTGCTATAGTCGTACCCGGTCGAATATGTGCTTTCTTCGGGTGTCGGCTGATGGGGCGTTTGAGTTCCGTCCTCGCTGACAGTGTTTGTGAAAACGTCGTTTTCGCTGTTTTCGGGTACAGGCTCACTTACGTTGTCGGGGGTAGCACTTTGCGAATATTCGTCTTGGCTTTCGCTCGTTTGGTCTATGTCCGAACCGTAAGAATTTTCGTTTTTGAATTCATCGTTCATGTTCCATCTTCCTTTCTTGCCTTGCTGGACAATATAATAGATTGTTTTTTTCAAGATTGTAAATCACTTGAATTAAGTTTTTTTAAACAATATGCCGTCATATGTCGCAAAATTTGTCATTTTCGTGGCAAAAATTTTGCTTTATTAAAATTATTTATAATCCGGTATCGTAAATGTAAATTCTGTGTACTCGCCCTGTTTGCTGTCGGCGGTAATTTTTCCGTCGTGCATGTTGACTATGGTCTTTACGATGTACAGTCCGAGGCCTACGCCCTTGACATCAAATGAGCGTGACTGGTCGACTTTATAAAATCTTTCGAATATTCTCGATATTTCTTCGTCCGAGACGCCTTGACCGCTGTTTCTTATCGTCAGTGTCGTTGCGTTGTTTTCATACTTTCCGATGAACTTCACCGTTCCGCCGTCTTGCGTGAATTTGACGGCGTTATCAAGTAGGTTATATATGACCTGATGAAGAAGATCTCTGTCGGCATAGATTTTAAGTTCGCTCATGTCTTCAAGGCCCTCAACGGTTATGTTCTTTTCGTTGATCCTTTGTTCCATTGACAGAAGAACTTCGATTATCTGTGAAGATATATTGTACTTAGACGGATTTATGCTCACTTCGCCCGACTCTATCTTTGAGAGATTGAGCATGGCGACAACAAGTCTTGAAAGTCTCTTAACCTCATTTGAAACGGTCGTGAGATATTCTCTTTCTTTTTCTTCGGGGATAGTACCGTCAAGTATTCCGTCGACAAAACCGCCTATAGTCGTCATCGGCGTTTTCAGCTCGTGAGATACATTGGCAACAAAACTCTTTTTCGCTTTGTCGTCTATCGCCAATTCTTCTACCATCTTGTTCATCGCTTCCGCCATGTTCGCCATTTCGGAGCTTGAACCGTCAACTGTAACACGGTAGGTGAAATCGCCCTTGGCGTAATGCGCCGTCGCTTCTATCATATCGGCTATCGGTCGGGTTATCTTTCGTGAATAGAAATAAATCGCAACATACGCTACCAAAAGTGCAACTAAAAACGCATAAAACATCATCTTGCACACAGAGCCGACATATGGCAAAAGTCCCTGTACAGCGTCTTCAACGGCGAAAACTTCGCCTATAACTTTCCCGCCGTAATATATCGGCATGGCAACGACAAAACTGTCGCCGTCGTCGTCATCAAAACTTCTGAAAGTCGAAAACGCTTCTTTCTTCGCCCATTCGACGAGGTCGTTGCTGACTTTTATTTCTTCATGTTTTTTGCACACTCTGCCGTTTGTTTCGAGGAATTCTTGGCAGACGATGATTTTTCCGTTCGTGTCACAAACAAAGTAGTCGGCGTTTGTCGCTTCGGATATAGTTTGAATGTCGTTACCGAGAATAAGTACACTCAAATTGTCACCCTGCTGATAAACGGCGTTGACATAGTCTGCGGATATACTCTGGCAGTTGAGATTTAGCATATCCATTTTTTCGTTCCACCAGTGCATTGTTATCATGATAAGCGTCATTATAACAAAGACCAAAAACGCCGCAACCAAAACGAGACCCGTTACAACATAGAATTTCAGGAAAAATCGGTTTTTCTTTTTATTTCGTTCTTTTTTCATATTTTTTGTACATATCAACCTTAAGCATTGAAGTCAAATCCAAACCCGATTTGTTTTGGCTCCTCGGCGCATCTGC
>CAZBXS010000139.1:0-3699 GCA_964495955.1 uncultured Faecalibacterium sp. | reverse complement strand
CTTCCTTTCTGTGAGCGAGAGAAAATCCCGCATTAACTCGTTTTCCATTTCCAAGCGTTTTATCTTTGAAGCCTTGCGAGCTATGATGTATTTTAACTCGTTGATTTTCATATCTTCTGTGATTTCATAATTTTTTGGTGGTCTGCCTTTTGCTTTAATTGCAATGTTTGCTTTCGCCTTTCTTTGTTTTTCGTTATATCTGCAAATGAAGTTGTGTACTTGCTTTTGAATAAATCCAAGTTTTTCTCCTATTTCTTTCAAAGTCAATCCTTGTGACTTTAATTCTAATATTTCGTTTTCGTAATTGCTTATGTGTTGATAATTTCTTGGCATCAAAAAGTCCTCTTGATGTATATTATACATCAAGAGGGCTCCAGCCTGTCGAAAAACCCAGTTTCAGTAGTAACTGAAACTGGGTTTTGAAGTATATTGCCGAATAGTTATGAAAATGAGTTGGGATATGGTTGTTCTTTGACTTCCATATTGCCAGTTTTTTTAAATTCATGCAAGCAAATTTAAGCCTAACCCATTTTGTTACTTGGGATAAGCCTCGGTAATGAGTATATCGCATTGCATGTTTTTCTTTCGCATCTGCAAATACTCTTTCAATTTTCTCTTTTCGCAGTCGATACAGTTCTTTGTATTTCTCTGCCTGCCTAATGTCTTCGCACATATCTATGTAATCTGCCCAAAGATGTCTTGTTACTACCTTTGTCATACTTTTTGAATTTGTGCATTTATCTCTTAATTTGCAATTCTCGCAAATGCTCGGATCGCTCTTATACTCTCTGTATCCGTCTCTGTTTGTGCTGTATTTAAGCGGTGCATTGTTTGGACATATGTAACAATCAAAGTATTCATCATATACAAATTCGTACGGTCTGAAAAAACCTTGCTTTGACATCGGTCTTTTGTATGCTGTCGATAATACTCTGCCATCATCAAATATTTTCTTTGCTATGTGCGGTGTTTTGTAAGCACTGTCTGCTACTATTGTTTCTACTTCGGGAAAATCTTCTGTTAATTTATCATATATTTTGTCAAATGCTACACTGTCGTGTACATTGCTGGGTGTCACTTCTGTTTCCGGTACAAAGCCGTGTTTATCACACGCTGTATGTGCTTCATATGCGAATTGCTTTTTATGTTCTCCTTTAACATACAAACCACTTTCGGGGTCTGTTACACTTTCCGTTATCTCTTTTGTTTTCTCTTCTTCCTTCTTTTTAAATGGCTTTTTGTTATTCTGTATTCTGTCTTCGTTGATTTCTTCAAATAATTCATCGGCATATATCTTTGCCGCAACAGGCACTTGCTTTTTTATCTTCTTTTTGTTGTTTGCATTCGCTTTGATATGTGTTCCGTCAATGAATACCGCTTCCGGCGAAAGATAACCTGCTTTTGCTACCTCACTTAATATCCAACCGAAAATATTGTCTACTGTTTCTTCTGTAAATCTGTTCCTAAAAGCGTAACTTACCGTACTGAAATGTGGTGTTTCATCAAGAAGACTGTATCCCAAAAACCAACGATATGCTATGTTTACCTTTACTTCTTCCGCTGTTCTTCTAAGTGACGGTATTCCGAACAAATGCTGTATCATTACCATTTTGAACAATACAACAGGGTCTACGCTCGGTCTTCCGTTATCTCTGCAATACAACTCTTCAACGAATTCATAGATTTTATTGAAGTCTAGCGCTTTATCTATCTTTCTTAACAAATGATTTTCAGGCACAAGCATTTCCGTATCTACCATTTCCACTATGCCTCTTTTGATTTCATTTTCTTTACTTATCACTTTATCACCACTTCATTTTTTCTACCTCTATTATACCATTTTTCGCCTTCATAAACAACAAAAAACCGATTTATCGGACTTTTTCGACAGGCTGAGCAGGCTTCGCCTGCTTTCGTTCTGCTTCGCAGAACCTTTTGCCCCCTAACGCAGTAACCGACCTTCTGACAAAAGTCATTAGCTGCACAGATATCCAATTTCTAAAACTACCGCTCAGGCAGGATTTCCCTAAAACTCGACAAGACTGCCTTAAAATACGCAAACCGAGGGCATCGAGCCCTCGGTTTGCGTGCGTGCATTCGCAATGCTACTGCACACGCATTTAGATTTCGGTTTGTTCTGCACACTTTACTTTACACAAGAGAGTATTTCGTATAAGCACAATACAAAACTTATTCCACAATTTCGAAAATAAGCGGACGCTTTTCGGGAGCTTCGGCAGAGAAAGTGACGGCATTCAGAAATTTCTCCTTAGCGATAGGCAAAAGCGCTTCGTCTGAGCAACACAAAGTAGCGATCGTCTCGCCTTTTTCAACTTTCATTCCCGTCTTTTTTTCAAGAATAATACCGGCGCTGTGATCTATTTCGTCCTCTTTTGTCTGACGTCCTGCACCCAAAATAACGCATACCGAACCGATGTCTTCCGTTTCCATTTCGCTGATATATCCGCTTTCGAGAGACTTCACCTGTACGGAACATTTCGCTTTTTCAAACATGGAAGTATCTAAAATGTACCTTTCGTCACCGCCCTGTATTTTCACCATTTCGGCTAATTTTTTCAATGCCGAACCGTCGTCTATTTTAGACTGAGCCAAGGCTATGCACTCGTCGTGTGTACCCTTTCCGGAAAGTTGTAATAATTTTGCGGCAAGCTGTAATGCAACCTCTTTCAAGTCATCGGGGCCTGCACCGCTGAGTACCTCTACAGCTTCGATGACTTCGAGCGAATTGCCGATGTTTTTACCCAAAGGTACATTCATATCGGTTATCAACGCCGCTGTTTTTCTTCCGGCACCGTTTCCGATATTTACCATTTTTCTCGCTAAGGCTTCCGCCGAAGCGACGTCATGCATGAAAGCTCCGCTTCCGCATTTTACGTCAAGCACAATACAGTCGGCACCGCCTGCGAGCTTTTTGCTCATGATGCTTGACGCTATCAAAGACGTATTGCCGACAGTAGCGGTGACATCTCTGAGCGAATATAACTTTTTGTCGGCAGGGCACATATTACCCGACTGACCGGTGACGCAAAGTCCGCATTCGTTGACGGCGGATATAAAATCTTCGGCACTGAGCGAGGAATTAAAGCCCGGTATAGACTCCAATTTGTCCACAGTCCCTCCCGTATGACCGAGACCACGACCGCTCATCTTCGCCATTTTTACACCGCAGCAGGAAACTATCGGTGCCACGATAAGCGTCGTTTTGTCTCCGACACCGCCCGTAGAATGCTTGTCGCCTTTCACGCCCTCAATGCCCGAAAGGTCGGCAACGTCGCCGGAATGAGCCATTGCATCAGTCAAATCAAGCGTCTCACGCTCCGACAGTCCGTTAATATATATCGCCATAAGAAGTGCGGAAATTTGGTAGTCCGGTACACTGCCTTCAGCTGCACAGCTGGCGAAAAATCCGATTTCCTCACGGCTGAGTTCCAAGCCGTCCCTTTTCTTTGCTATAATGTCTTTGAAATTCATATTTACCTCCGAAATTAACTTTTTGTTTTATTTTTTGAGTACGGGTTTATGTCTACAGTATAGCATTAAGTGTGCGAAAATTCAAGTACGACGCTGTACCGTCTTGACAGGTACAAAAAAGTAGATGAGATAAAAGCTATAGGAATATTTTTAGGAAAGTTGTAAAATAAAATGACCAAAAAGAAAGACCCATAACTGAACTTATGG
>CAZBXS010000138.1:0-3712 GCA_964495955.1 uncultured Faecalibacterium sp. | reverse complement strand
TTTTGCTTTTGGGTACAGCCGGCTCTGCGGATCTCGGCGAAGTCGACGGAAAAGTTCTGACAGGTCGGCTCTTTGCAACCATGGCGACGGTACTAATTTCGTTTGTGATAACCGTGTACATAGAGTACCTCGAATTTACGAAGATGTCCGACGCCGAGTACGAAGAACGCAAAAAAGAACAGATAATGCAAATCGACTACGCCAAGATTTTCGAAGAAGCGGAAGAAGTTGTGATACCGGAAGAAGAAAGCTCGCTTCGCTCGCAATGAATGATGAATAATTGCAGGCGGGACACCCGCACCCGAATGTAAAAAAAGGAGAATATACTATGCCGACAAAAAGCGAATGGCACTTGACAAGCCTTGAAATCTTCGGCGAAAAACGCTATGCAGTTTGCCGAAAAGACGGAATTTATACCGAGTATGCGTCAAGGTACTTGCCGAAAGAAGAAGCCGAAACGCTACTAAAACAACTCAAGGAGGACGAGCAATGACTAAAATACAACTTCCGACCTGCCACGAGAAGAAAAAGGACTGCTTCGCAAGAAGTGACGGTCGGTGCACGGTGCTTACAAGTACCGTTTTCAAAAAAGAGTGTCCGTTTTATAGACCCATTTATAAACCCAAACCTAAGGAGGACAAACAATGACCGACAAGCAGCAAAAAGCAATCAATCATATCGACGCCGAGGCCGAGAAAGAGAACGATTGCGTAAAGATTATCGCACAGTACATAATCGAAAATCTCATCAAAACCGACTCCGCCGCCGAGAAGATTTTGAACGAAAAACTGACGCTGAATGCGTGCTTTGAAAAGGTGAAGTCGAACGCAAAAGCGAAAGCCCTGAACGGCTGTGCCTGCGTCGAGGACGCAGTGGTGTACAGGTGGGTCAGAGAGTACTACGGCTTGACGGCAGAGGACTTGAAACCGAAAAGCGATACAGCGGACATATTGCAGTTCGATGTGTTCGGCGACTTGTGAGGTACGGGAAAATGAGTACGAAGAAGGAAAACGACGAGCAGTTGATGAAAAGACTGTTTAGGCTTGTACCGCCTGTTCCGAAAAACTTAGAAAAACAATTACGCCAAAACGAACTTCGACAAATTTGCTATCTTTTCACTTTCCGCTCAAACGGAAAGCGCCTCGGTTACTGTACCGAGTGCAAAAGGATAGTTTCTCTCGAAATGAAGCGTACCGAAACCACAGAGGAATTTCTAAACCGAAACAAAAAGCACAACGAAGTCGGCTTCTGCCCCGAATGCAAGTCGCATGTCACATTCAAGGATTCGGGCAGAGGTGCGGGGAAACTGTGGGGATACAGAAACTTCATTCTCGCTCAAAAAGCCGGTAAATATTTACTGTTTCGTTTCTTTGTCGCTTCGAGAAGTTTCAGCTCGTTTTCGCTTGATAAAAGTACGGGCGAAGTATCCCATGTAGGCGAAGTTGAGCTTCACGAGGAATATCGTCTGTTTCTTGACGCCGAAAGCCGAAAGGCGTATCAGTTCATCAATCAATGGGATTATTTCGGTTTATCTTGGCGGAAGAAAAAAACGGTCAGAACGGACTTTTTGAATTATACGAACTGCCAAATTTACGGACTTGACAAAAAGCTCCTTGAAAAAACAAATTTCAAGTATTGCCCGATTGACATTTACGAAAAAGTAACAAACGGCCGAGGGAATTATTTGGATTTTCTTGTGAAGTACACCCGCTGTCCCGAAGCCGTCGAATATATGATGAAATGCGGATTTGCAAACCTTTTCTGTAACCTTATGAAATTCGGAAAAACAACGCTTTTGAACCTCAGGGCAAAGACGCCAGAAAAGCTGTTACGACTTCCGAAAGCAGAAATAGCGAGACTTAGAAACGACTTTTACGGCGAGAGAGAACAACTCGATTATCAGCGTCTCGAATTTCTGCAACTGTTGCAGAATTACGATTTTTCCGTCGCACAAAGGCAGAACCTTGTCAAAAATGTTTCACCGTACACTTTCAAACACTACTATTGCGTTTTTTTGAAGTACACCACGCTCACCAAAACCGAAAACTACATCAAAAAGCACGCAAAAGGCTCTCTCTTGCCGATTCAAGAGTA
Source organism: uncultured Faecalibacterium sp. (assembly GCA_964495955.1). Classification (GTDB taxonomy): domain Bacteria; phylum Bacillota; class Clostridia; order Oscillospirales; family Acutalibacteraceae; genus UBA6857. Next base: position 1,618 of record CAZBXS010000138.1, on the reverse strand, counting down.
CGCCGATTATATCACCACCTGCGAACACTTGGGCTTTGACCTCACCCGACACGAAGTTCTGTTCCCGAAAGATTTATTTGAAGCGCATGACAGAGTTAACGCACTTATTCGAGCCGAAAGAGCAAGAAAGCGTGCCGAGCAGGAAAAAGAAGCGAAAGAAAAGCGGTTGTTGGAAGAAAAGGAAGTCGACGAAAAAATCAAAAAACAGTTCGGTGCACTTTCTAAGAAGTGGAAATTCCGGTCAAACGGGTATTTAATAAGACCCGCAAAAAGCCTCGAAGAAATAATCGACGAGGGTAATACGCAGAACATATGTGTCGGAAGCAAAAGCATGGGATACACCAAACGCCACGCAACCGGAGAAGCGTTTATATTCTTCGTAAGAAGTGAGAAAGAACCGGAAAAACCTTTATGTACGGTCGAAATCACATCGGACGGTACGGTCGTTCAATGCAGAGGATACCATAACGCACCGCCGTCGGAAGAGGTACGAAGATTTATGGAAAAATTTAAGCTGTATGTCCAAAACGGCATACTCGAAAAATCAGTATAGGAGGCTATCAAATGGACGAAATAATCAAAGCAACAAATGCACAGCTCACCAGAGCGGACGAAGCAAGGCTTTTGCACTTCGAAATTCTCAAAAACGGAGAGGACGCCGCAAAAGCAATGGTCAATTTCGCTATGAACCTAAAGACAATGCGTGACAAAAAACTTTATTCCGAACTTGGCTACGACAGTTTTGAAAGTTACACCGTCGAAGCGGTCGGGTTAAAGAAAAGCCAGGCGTACGATTATATATCCGCCCTCGAACGCTTGGGCGAAAAGGAACTTGAAGCGACAGCATCGCTCGGTATCGGCATAACGAAAATCAAACTGCTTTCGGTGTTCAATCCCTTAGACAGAGCCGAGTTTCTCGAAGATAACGATGTTACCGAAATGTCGACAAGGGAACTTAAAGAAAAGATCGACGAACTTACAAAGCAGGGTGAACAACTTTCGCTGTACCTCGAAAAAGAAAAGCAAAACAACAACGCAAGCTCAGAGGAAATAGAGCGTCTCGAAAGCGAAAAAGCGGAGCTTGAAAGACAACTTAAAGACCTAAGAAGCAGACCGCACGAAGTCGCAGTACGGGAGCCGACACAGGAAGAAATCGCCGAGCTGACAAAAGACGCCGTCGAAAAAGAAACGACACAGTTGAAAGAAAAAATTGACAAGCTCAAAGCCGACAGTACAGCCGAAAAAAAACGCCACGCCGCCGAGACCGAAAAACTCAAAAACGAAAGCAAAGAGGTGGCGGAAAAAGCGGTTGAGGACTACAAAAAGCAAAACGAAGCGCTCACAAGCGAAATCGAGCGAGTTAAAGCCAAAGCGGCAGAACTTACAAAGCAAATAAAAGTCTCGGCGTCGCCGGAGATTACACGCTTTAGTTTTTGCTTTGAAGCCGTGCAGGAGAACATGCGAAAGCTGTTCGAAGCCCTTGACGCAATCGAGGATGCCGAGACCAAAGAAAAACTCAGGACGAACCTGAAAAAGTACGCCCTGGCGCTGTCGGACACGATAGAAAGGAGCACCAATGCTGAAATTTGACCTAAACGCAATAGACGATTTCACCCTG
>CAZBXS010000137.1:0-3715 GCA_964495955.1 uncultured Faecalibacterium sp. | reverse complement strand
GCTTTTCAAGGCACAGTCTTTGCTCTGCCATAATTTCCTCATCCTCGGGATAGTATATTTCGCCGGTATGAATTTTGTCTTTCATGTTCATGTGTTTTCTCCTTTGTACTTTTTAATTTTTACATGCTTTTAAAACGGTATCCGACGCCCCAGACCGTTTCGATGTATTTGGGATTAGACGAATCGTCCTCGATTTTTTCACGTATACGGTTAATATGTACGGTAACGGTCGAAGTCTCGCCGATAGCGTCAAGTCCCCAAATTTTGTCGAAAAGGTCGTTCTTGCTGAAAACAACATTTTGATGTGTCGCAAGAAATACAAGCAGGTCAAATTCTTTGTGTGTGAACGTGACCTCTTTTTCGCCGACAAAAACTCGGCGTGAGATCTTGTCGATTTTTATATCGCCGAAAGTCAGGGTATCTTCGAGCGATGAGGCGGCTTTTTCCGTCAGTCTCTTGTACCTGGCGATATGAGCGTTGACACGGGCGACGAGTTCCGACGGGTTAAACGGTTTTACGACATAGTCGTCGATACCGAGACCGAAACCCTGTACTTTGTCAATTTCTTCTTTCTTAGCCGTGACCATTATTATCGGTACGTCTTTTTTTGCTCTCAGCGTTTTGCAAACTTCGAAGCCGTCCATACCGGGAAGCATCAGGTCGAGGATAATCAAAGCGAAATCCTCATCAAGAGCGGTTCTAAGTCCGTTTTTTCCGTCGCTGACGACAGTTGCACTATAGCCGTTGATTTCAAGATAGTCTTTTTCAAGGTCGGCTATGTATTCGTCGTCCTCAATTATGAGTATGCGTTTTTCCATATCAGTCGATCTCCTTTATAGCTGTTATGGGCAATTGGATAACTATTGTCAATCCCATGCCCGTCTCTCCGAATGCCGAAATGTTTCCGTTGTGGCGAAGTACGATTTGTTTTACGAGCGTCAAACCTATTCCGCTACCGTTTTGGACATTGCTTCTGGCTTCGTCGCTTCTGTAGAAACGGTCGAATATCTTCTCCGCTTCGTCGGGTCTTATTCCGATTCCGTCATCTGAAATTATAAATTCAAGCATATGTTCCGAATTGATTTTCGCTATGACGGATATATTTACATATTCTTTGTCAATTTTTTTGTACTTGAGAGAATTGCTGAAAATATTGTCAATGACACGTTCGCATTGGAAAGCGTCGATTTTACAAAATACACGCTGATTACAGCTATAGGTGAAATTCAGCCGTATTTTTCTTTCTTCCAAGAGATGACGTGACTGCGAATACCAATCGTTTAACAGTTCGTACATGTCGGTTTCACGAAGTTTAAACGAAACGTTGTCGCCGTCAAGGTTCGTAACTTCGGTTAGTGCGTCCATCAGTTTTTCGAGAGTACGGGTAGAATTGTATATCGCATTTATGTATCTTTCCTGTTTTTCGGGCGTGTTTGCAACGCCGTCCAAAAGTCCCTGCGAATATCCTTTTATGGTGGTGATAGCCGTTCTTGCGTCGTGGTTTAAACCTGAGTAGGTATTTTTTCTGTCTCTTTCATATTCTTGGCGAATTTCGATAGACTTTTTTAGTTCGAGCCTCATGTTGTCGAAATCTGTACACAGGTCATAAAACTCCTCGGTTGTATCGTCAATTTCTATCGGCTCATCAAGAATGCCGTCCTTTATTCTGTCGGCGGCGTGACTGAGGTTTTCTATCGGTCTTAGTATCGAGCGTGTCAAAGACTTGACTATCGCTATGTCGGCAAGTACCGCAATGCACACAAATAAAATCAGTAACACAAAAAACGTAGCGTCCGAAAATTTGTAGAGCGTATAAAGTGCCGAATCAATTTTTCCGATACCGCCGATGTTCATGAAAATTATCTTGTACGTACCGCTTTCTTGCGACGAAACTGTGTCTCTGATAACAATTGAATAGTCATCGTAATACACAAAGTCCGACTCGTCCGGCTCGTATCTTCCGCAAGCCGAGGAAAACTCATCTACAGCGTATCCCTCCGATATGTAGCAAGCGTCTTCGTCTGAAAGGACACACACTGCAATATTGTATTTTTCAACTCGACGAATGGCTCTTTTAAATGCACCCGTATCGGTAAATCCGTCCGGATCACGCAAAACTTTCTTTTCGATAAGGCGAATATTGTATTGGCAAGTGTAGCTTGTTATTACACTTCTCGAATCGCTGACAATAGATTGCCTATCGGTTCCGATCGAGACCATTCTGACTATCGCTATCATAAGTACAACCGTTATAAAAATCGAAAGTACAACGGGAATTATCGCCGAAGCGAAGTTATAAAGCGAAAAACGGTCATGCAGCGAAAAACGCCTATGTTTTCTTTTTTTCTCAGACATATTATCACCTGTCGGTATCAAATTACACTTATAATCAGTATAACATAGCAGGCAAATATTATCAATAAAATAATTATTAACCTTCAAATATTTTGCCGTTTGTGCGAAAAGATAATATAAAACGAAGGAGCGAAAAATGCTGACAAATATCAAAAAATATATCATAATTTTCGGTATCGGCGCCGTATCATACAGCCTTATCGAAGTCATTGTAAGAGGATATACGCATTGGACGATGAGCTTGACAGGCGGTGCGGTATTTTGTACGCTTTATTATATTTTCACACACATGAAGTCGAAAAGCCTGATTTTAAGATGTTTTATCGGTTCTGCAGTCATAACCCTGTACGAATTTTCGGTGGGAATGGTAGTCAATCGCATTTTGGGTATGGGCGTGTGGGACTATTCGGGGAAATTTCTGAACCTCTTCGGTCAAATATGCCTAAAATTCAGCATACTGTGGTTTCTGCTGTGCATACCCATGACGGCAATAATTTTTATCTTGAGAAACAAACTCGACAAAATAATTGAATAAAGTCAAAAATAACCGCCCAAAATCTTTTTGAAAGGCGGTTATTTTATGAAACATATTATTAAAAAAGCGTACATCAAAAAAGCGTTGCTGTTCGATATTGCGTTACTTTCGGGACTTGTTATCAGCGTGATAATCTCGACTGCGAAATTCGAAAGTACATGTGAAGATGTAAGAGAAAGCGTTTTGCGACTTCACGTTATAGCGAATTCCGATTCCGAGCGTGACCAGAACCTAAAACTTAAAGTCAGAGACGCACTTTTAGAAACAGGCTCAGAACTTTTTTCCGGTGAGGTCACGTCAAAAGACGCCGAAAAGACAGCCGAAAGCGAAATTAAAAAACTTGAAGAAACGGCTAAAAGTACGCTCAAAACGAACGGGTGTGAAGATGAAGTAAAAATCGAAATCGGCGAAAGCTATTTTCCGACGAGAACATACGGCTGTGTAACGCTACCTGCGGGAAAATACGAAGCTGTCAAAGTAACAATCGGAGCAGGGGAAGGTCACAACTGGTGGTGCGTCATGTTTCCGCCGTTATGTTTACCTGCGGCACAGGGCGAGACGAAATTAGATGATGTTTTTTCGTCGGACGCAGTAGACTTGGTCACGTCTGACCCGAAATACGAAGTGCGATTTAAGTTAGTCGAGTGGTATGAGAGAATAAGGGACAGGCTTGTGAGTGAGTAATACACTTCACATTTTAGCTGAATTTGAGTTTTAGCTTTCTTTGTCCGACTTTCTACATTTTCACATAGGCATAAAACATTCGAACACAATACGGTTTTTTAAGGCATATTTCCGCCAATACTGCGTCAGAAATCCTCGCAA
>CAZBXS010000136.1:0-3721 GCA_964495955.1 uncultured Faecalibacterium sp. | reverse complement strand
TCATCAGAGCGAAAAGCCACGAAGAAGCCGAAAAAATAGCCGACGCCTGCGTAAAAGGCGGAGTTACAATACTCGAACTTACATTTACCGTTCCCTCTGCCGATAGGCTGATATCGCATCTTCGGGAAAAATATGACGAAACAGACGTCATCGTCGGCGCAGGAACGGTCACGGACGAAGCTACGGCACGAATAGCTATCTTGGCAGGTGCACAGTTTATCGTATCGCCCCATTTTGACGAAAAGATAGTTCGTTGCTGTAACAGAAACTGCGTTGCGGTAATGCCGGGAATTTTTACGCCTACGGAAGCTGTTCATGCTATGGAAAGCGGAGCCGACGTGCTAAAGGTGTTCCCCGGAGATATCGCTACGCCTAAGTTTATCAGCGATTTCAAAGGGCCGTTCCCCAACGCAGTCATGATGCCCTCCGGTGGCGTCACCGTCGACAATGTCAAAGATTGGTTTAAAGCCGGTGCATTTGCCGTAGGCGCAGGTTCGTCGCTTACAGCCGGAGCCAAAACAGGTGACTTTGATAAGATAACCGAAACGGCGAAGAAATTCATCGAACAAGCAAAACTTGCCCGTGGATAAATTTTCGCCTGCGTAGCAGGCGGGCGGGGTGCCGGGGCGAAGGGGCGGCAAGCGAATGTGAGCGGTACCTTGAGCAAAGTGCGAAAAGGTGCCCGAACATTCGCTTCTTAGGACGCTGTAATTTCGAATTTCACAAAGCCGAAAAGGGCACAAAATCGGAATTATCGAATTTCGCTTTGAGAGAATAACTTCTATTCTGAAATCAGGGGCGTCGAGCCCCTGATTTCAGAGCGTGCACTCGCTTCGCTACTGCGCACGCTTTCATCACACTATCCAACATCTAAAACACTTCCCCTCACGCTAATTCATGTCACTTCATATAATTAAGTGACTGAATAGATCGTGAGGTGTTTTATTTTGAACGGTTATTATATAAAATTCGGCTCCGTAACTTATGCCCAGTCGGCGCAGGAGCTACTTAGAAAAAACGGCATTGCGTCCCGTATCGGCAGAAATACCAATCCCAACAGACGCCAAGGCTGTAACTATGCACTGTATATCGACGGCGACGCACAAAGGGCACAAAGAATAATAAATAACTCGAATATCAGAAATTTGGGACTTGAAAGGAGAGATGTACGGTGATATATCTCGACAATGCCGCAACGACAAGTCCGAAACCCGACAGCGTCATCTTAGCGTCAAATAGGGGCATGATGCTAAGCGCAAACCCCGGAAGAAGCGGTCACGATATGTCAATGACAGCCTCTTACGAAGTCTATGCAGTACGCAAAAAGCTTGCCGATTTTTTCTCGTGCCCGTCGCCTGAAAATGTCATTTTTACATCGAACTGTACCCAATCACTGAACACTGCGATACGGGGACTTACACGCCGAGGCGACCATGTTATAACTTCGTCTTTCGAACATAACAGCGTTGTTCGTGTACTTGAGAGACTGAAAACCGAGGGGAGAATTACCTATGACGTTGCGACGGTGTACCCCTCAGATCGCCAAAAAACGCTCAATTCTTTCCGTTCGCTGATTAAAAGTAATACGTCGATGATAGTCTGTACCCATGCGTCGAACGTTTTCGGCGTAATACTTCCGATAGCCGAAATCGGCGCTCTTGCTCGTTTGTACGATCTGAAATTTATCGTTGACGCAGCGCAAACGGCGGGGACAGTTGAAATTAACATGACACAAAGTTCGATTACGGCGCTGTGCCTGCCGTGCCATAAAGGACTTTACTCTTCGATGGGTACAGGCGCATTACTTCTAAAAGACGGCGTTTCAATAGAACCGCTGATTTTCGGAGGTACAGGCAGTGACTCAATGAAAATAACACAGCCTGATTTTTTGCCCGACCGACTTGAATCGGGTACATTGAACTTGCCGGGAATAATGAGCGTCGGCGCAGGTATTGATTTTGTACTTGAAAAAGGTATCAAAAAAATTCACGAATATGAAACGAATTTATGCTCGGAACTTTATAATTATCTGTATAATAGTGATAAGGCAGTGGTGTACACCGAGTTTTCACCGGAAACGAGCGTTGCGACAGTCGCTTTTAATATCAAAGGATATCACAGCGAAGAAGTCGCCGAACTGCTGAATAAAGACGGCTTTTGCGTTCGTGCCGGCTATCACTGCTCATATCTCGCTCACAAGTACATGGGAACAGAAGATGTCGGTGCAGTACGTGTGAGTGTCGGCGTATTTAATCGAAAAAACGAGATAAAAAAACTCATAAATTCAATAAATAAAATTGAAAATCACAGATTTATATGATATGATATATTATAGGGCGTAATATAAGCGTTTTTGAAGTACGTGTAAGTTTACGCCGAAGAATTTGAAATTGCGGTGGTGATAAAGATGCGGGAAACGTTATCCGAATTTTTTGCTAATGTTGTCAGTTTGTTTGCATCTATAACTATATTCGACATTCTCGATATCTGCCTTGTTGCTTTTATTGTTTATAATGCAATAAAATTCATAAGACAGACACGTGCATTCCAGCTGGTTAAAGGCATAGTCTTGCTTTTGATAATTTACGGTGCTGTGCGACTTTTAAATATGCAGGCGAGTGCGTATATAATGAACCGTGTGTTCAACGATGTTGTACTTGTTTTATTGCTGTTGTTCCAACCCGAAATCAGAAGTGTGCTTGAAAGCGTCGGAAGAAAGAGAATTGCTTTTAACAGCAGTTTGAGCGAAAGAGAAGAAGCGGAAGAAGCGATTATGTCGGTATGCAAGGCTTGTTCGGACATGAGCGACAAGAAAATAGGTGCACTTATCGTTTTTGAAAAAGATACGCTTTTAGGAGAAATTGCCAATACCGGAAGCAAAATCGACGCTATAGTCACCGAAGAAATAATCGAAAATATATTCTATCCGAAAGCTCCTCTTCACGACGGTGCCGCTATTATCGGCAATAACAGAGTTGTCGCCGCAGGCTGTATACTTCCCCTGACACAAAATTCGCTTTCAAGCGAACTCGGAACCCGCCACAGAGCCGCCGTCGGCATGAGCGAACAGGGTGACGCTATGGTCGTTGTCGTCAGCGAAGAAACGGGCGCCATATCAATAGCCAGCCACGGTATGCTCAAAAGAGGAATATCTCCGGGAGAACTTCGTGAGAGACTGACAAACTATCTCGTACCCGAAAGTTCAAATGATACTTCTTTCCTCAAAAAAGTATTTCGGAGGCAAGAAAAATGAAAATGAAACTTAAAAAGATAACATTTCACGGACTTATAATGAATAACAAATTCGTCCTCGTACTTTCTATCCTTTCGGCTATCGTCATCTGGGGCGTGGCTTCAATGACCGTCGCACCGGAAGACACAAGAGTTATCGAAAACGTCAAAGTTACAATAGACGAAAACGAAGAATCGGCATACAAGATTTTCGGCTACGAGGACACATATGTCGACGTTACGGTCAAAGGCAGGAGGTACCTCATTTCATCGGGTGCGCTTTCAGCCGATGATATATCGGTAGTCGCAAAAGGCAAATATGTCGATTACTCCGGAAAACAAACTTTGAACCTCACCGCCACAATCAGCGGTATAAACGATGTTAAGATAACGGATATTTCCGAAAAATCCATCGTTGTATATTACGATACGCCGAAGACGGCTGTATTTCCTATTGAAGTAAAACTCAGCTCCGACTCGGAGACCGTAC
>CAZBXS010000135.1:0-3776 GCA_964495955.1 uncultured Faecalibacterium sp. | reverse complement strand
GCACGTTTCCTCGCTTCTCACGGATTTGTCGTTTGCGGTAATGACCACCTCGGTCACGGACTTTCGGCAAAAACGGTTGACGACCTCGGTTATTTTGCCGATACGGACGGCGATGTCAGGCTTGTTGACGATATGCACATACTCCACAACATCATGCACAAGCGTTACCCCGACCTGCCGTATTACCTTTTCGGTCACAGCATGGGTTCGTTTTGCGCCAGAGTATATGCCGCCGATTTTGGTGACGAACTCGCCGGTGTCATTTTCTGCGGTACAGGTGAACTGCCCAGTGCGGCGATACTCGGTGAAGAGCCGATGAAAATGTTAGCGGACAAAGTCAACCCTAAGATGAAAATACCAACGCTCAGCCTCATGGGCAAATTAACAGCCGGTAAGGACGGCGACCCGAACGATTGGCTGAGTTACAACAAAGAAAATGTCGAAAAGTACAAAGCCGATTCGCTTTGCGGATTTTCGCTCACATTGGCAGGTAACAGAGACCTTGTATCGCTGATGAACACCGCCTGCAATCCCGACTGGGCGAAAAAAGTTCCCGTCGGACTTCCGATACTCCTCATCTCCGGTGCAAAAGACCCTGTCGGATTTAACGGAAAAGGCGTTATAAACGTATGCGACAATCTCGAACTTGCAGGACATAAACCCGAAGTTATCCTCTACCCCGGAATGAAACACGAAATACTCAACGAGGACGAACACGAAAAAGTGTATTACGATATACTCGGCTGGATAGGAAAAACGATAGCGTAAATAGTAATCGAAGATTAAAGATAGCGGTCACTGTGAGCATTAACTTACAGTGACCGCTTTTTTCGTACAGGCAAAACGGATCGACAATCAACACTTATTTCTTTTTCCGTTTCGGTTCTATATTGAGAATATAATCCGCACTTACATTATAAAATTCACATAGACTTATTAAATGTCTGATCGGCATTTCATTTTCCCCTTTTTCATATCTTGAATAGACCTGTTGTGTTGTTCCGAGAATTCTCGCAACCGCACTTTGAGACAAGTCGTGATCCTCTCGAAGTTCTCTTATAATTTCAACATATGTTTTCATACAGTCACCTCATAAAATACAGTTCAATAAAGTATTTTATGATACATCACATATGATGTATTGACTTTACACTATATATAGTGTATAATACGCATATGGAACTTTGAAAATTTCGAAGTTTCGAAAAATCAAATTTCACTAAACGGAGGTAGATTTTATGAAAAAGAAAACTAAAAAAATTCTGTCACTGCTGTTAGCGGTCATTTTGATGTTCGGGGCATTACCGATTGTGAATGTCTCGGCTAAAACTGTCGACAGCGGAAAGTGCGGAGACAACATCACTTGGACTCTTGACAGTAGCGGTACGGTTACTGTCAGCGGAAAAGGGAAAATGTACGAATATTCGCAAAGGTCTCCTTGGAGTTCAAATTATAACATTAAAAAAGTTGTTATAAAAGACGGTATTACAAGCATAGGAAGTTATGCGTTTTATGATTGTATGCTTTTGGAAAGCGTAAAATTTCCGTCGACGCTGAAAGAAATCGGCGATGAGGCTTTTGAAGAGTGCAGTTATTTGAAAGAAGTTAAACTACCGAACGGCTTGAAAACAATTGGTAAAAACGCTTTCACATTATGCTTTAACTTAAAAAAACTTACTTTACCCGATACATTGGAGACGATAAAATATCAATCTTTTGCCGGTTGTGCTTTTGAAAACCTGACTATTCCGTCAAGTTTAAAACGTATAGGAGACGAATCGTTTAAAGGCTGTGCAAGTCTAAAAAATTTGAAGATAAATAACGGCGTAAAAGAAATCGGTGACTTTGCATTCGGCGGATGTTCGGCTTTGAAAACTGTAAAAATTCCAAACAGTGTCACAACGATAGATGACTTTGCATTTTATAGTTGCGAATCTTTAAAAAATGTCGAGTTTGGTAATAAGATCAAAGAGATTGGGTATTGTGCATTCGCAGACTGTCCTAAATTAAAAAGCGTGTCACTGCCGAAAAGCATAAATTACCTGGACGACGGTTCTTTTGGCATCAATATTGTATATAAAATGAAAGACGGAATGCCTCAATATATTGAAAAAATTGAAAAAGTAAAGGGATTTAAAATTTACGGTTTTTCCGATACGGTCGCAAAAGATTACGCCGAAAATTTTGACCTCAAATTTGTTGATTTGTCAAAACCCAAAAACGTCAAACTTTCATTTAATACTTGCACTTACACCGGCAAAGTTCGTAAACCGTCCGTCACGGTAAAAGACGCCGCAGGTAAGACCCTCAAACAAGGCACAGATTACACCGTAAAATATTCAAAAGGACGCAAGGACGTCGGAACATACACCGTAACGGTCACATTCAAAGGCAACTACAGCGGAACGAAAAAGCTGACATTCAAGATACTGCCGAATGGCACTTCAATCTCAAAACTTACAGCCGGCAAAAAACGATTCACTGCAAACTGGAAAAAGCAATCAACTCAAACTAACGGCTACGAGATACAATATTCAACATCATCGAATATGAAAAACGCAAAGATTGTGACAATCACAAAAAACAGCACCACATCAAAAACCGTAAAAGATTTGAAAGCGTCAAAGATGTACTATGTGCGAATCAGAACATACAAAACAGTCAACGGCAACAAGTTGTACTCCTCATGGTCAAGCACAAAACAGGTCAAAACAAAGTAACAACTTCGTTGCTTTAAATCAAAAACACACTCACGCCACTGCAAATTTAGTCTTTGCAGTGGCACACTTTATGCATTATTATAATGTATAAAGCATATTTATACATACGTTAAAATATTATCGTTTTTCTCGTGAATACCCGTCACTTCCGACCATTGAAAACGTGTAAAGTCAAACCACTTGCGTCTGTGGAAAACTATGTTGAAAAAGTGAATAACTTTTTTATTTTTGTTTAATCGCATTTTAAACGCTGAAAACTGTAAAGTTATTATCTTTACTCACATAGTTTTCCACATTGCGAAGTTGATTATTCGTTTTTCGATGCATAATGTATATTCAAGTGATATGCAAAAGTATGTGGATAATGTGCATAAGTTTTTAGGCGTCAGCTGTCTGTTTTCGGTTTTGTCAATAGAAAATCGCAAATTTCGAGCAAAAATTCTGCCCAAAATTTCGTGAAAATTTTATATAAAATGCATAAAAATGATTTTTTTGCGTTTTTCCTCTTGACAGACTTTTTGTCTCGCAATAGACACTTTTTATCATTCGGTAAAGTCGTCGCTCTTGTAAAGGAAATTACTTCTGTAATTTTCAGGCTTTACGATAAAAAATGTATAAGCCGGTGTATGATTATTTGGCTCGTAGAGTGTGGGTAAAACCCGCCCGCTTTAGCGGGCGGAGCGGTGGCTGAGCGTGCCTCGGTGCGTGTGCCGTAAGGCAGACGCACCGAGGTGCCCGAAGACGCCGCTGAAAAAGTCAGATGGGTGTTGGTGCTAATTGCGTGCGCAGTAGCGAAGCGAGTGCACGCACGAAAAGCGAGGGCTCGATGCCCTCGCCTTGCGTATGGGAGTTGGTTTTAAATTCAAAGTGCAGAATGCGAAATTCGGAATTATTTTGATTGTTAGTTTGTGCGGTTGTATAAACTTTCTTCTATGTCCGAACCTCTCTGTCAGTGGCGAGAAGATTAGGTGACTGCTTAAATTCGGTCTTGGCTCACCTTTAGTCTCGCCTGAGGGGTTCGATCGCAGAAGAAACTATCCAAAGAACCGCAAATCA
>CAZBXS010000134.1:0-3940 GCA_964495955.1 uncultured Faecalibacterium sp. | reverse complement strand
TCGCCCATGCCGAGAATTCTCGACGCCATTCTGTCGGGGTGGAACACATCGAGGTCGCCGAGCTTTTCACCTGTACCGACGAATTTGATCGGCTTTCCGGTTACGGCTCTGGCTGAAAGTGCGGCACCGCCTCTGGTATCACCGTCGAGCTTCGTGAGGATAAGTCCGTCTATGCCCAAAGCGTCGTTGAAAGACGAAGCGACATTGACAGCGTCCTGACCCGTCATGGAGTCGACGACGAGGAGAATTTCATGCGGATGTACTTTTGATTTGATATTTTTAAGCTCGTTCATCAATTCCTCGTCAACATGCAGACGACCCGCAGTATCGAGGAAAACATAGTCATAACCGTGGTCTTTGGCGAGCTTGACGGCTTGGTCGGCGATTTCGACGGGATCTATCTGACCCATTTCGAAGACGGGTACACCCGCTTTTTCACCGATGACCTGTAATTGCTTGATAGCGGCAGGTCTGTATACGTCACAAGCAACAAGGAGCGGTCTGTGACCTTGATTTTTGAGCATTAAAGCTAATTTTGCACTGTGTGTCGTTTTACCCGAACCTTGAAGACCGCACATCATAACGACTGTGGGCGGGTGGTTGGCGACGCTCAGTCTTGCTTTTGTTCCGCCCATAAGGTTCGTCAGTTCTTCATTGACGATTTTTATAACCATTTGGGACGGAGTGAGACTTTCCATGACCTTTTCACCGACAGCACGTTCGGTGACGGTTTTCGTGAAGTCTCTTGCTACCTTATAGTTGACATCGGCTTCAAGAAGTGCCAAGCGAACTTCACGCATTGCCTCCTTGACATCCGACTCGGTAAGAGAGCCTTTGCTTCTCAACTTTTTAAAGGCAGCTTCCAGTTTATCCGAAAGACCTTCAAATGCCATTAAATCAATCCTTTACTTATTCTTTTATCATCTGCGCAAGCGTTTTAATTCTCGCAACAGCGTCGTTGATATCTCTTGAAAGCAGAGTTGAGAGATTTATCTGATTTATTTTTTCCGCAAGAGTGGTTATTTCGTCAACGCTTTTTTTCATCTCATCAAAGCGTCTGCAATGGCCTAACTTTTCTTCCATAGTGAAAAGCTGAGCCTCGGCACGCTTAATGGAATCACGCACGCCTTGACGGGTTATACCCTCGTTTTCGGCAATCTCCGAGAGGGACAGGTCGTCGTTATAATAGTATTCGAGAAAATCCCGTTGCTTTTGCGTCAGCATTTCGCCGTAAATATCAAGCAACATAATAACATCGAGATTTTTAGCCAACGTTCTCCCTCCAAATCAGACTGTAAAGATTTTTTACTTTACAGTCGATGATTATACAGTATATATTATCTCTTGTCAAGGGGAAAACGGGATTTTTTTGAAAAGATTTTTTAAGGTACGGGTGGGGTGCCGGGGTTTAAGCTGACTGTGGGACGGTTTTGCCACTTCTACAGATGCGTACAGGCGAATTACTGCCGAAAGAAACTTTCCGCTGTCCACAGCCTGACAGGTACAACAATTCCCAATTCAATAATAAATTTTGCAAAATATTGACTTTGAAATTTTTATTTGCTATACTATGTAGGCTAATTAAATCTGTCGGCATGTGCCGAACGGATAATTTCAACGGAACGGAGATGCAAAAGATGAAAAGAATCAAGACGGTCGAAACCCGTAACCTCTGCGAGAGCGCTAAAAACGGCGGCTGCGGCGAATGCCAGACTTCCTGCCAGTCCGCTTGCAAGACAAGCTGCGGCGTTGCAAATCAGAAGTGCGAGAACGAAAATAAGTAATAATTCCGCAATGAAAGCGCCGTCTGAAAAGACGGCTCTTTTTATGATAGGAGAAGAAATGCTATGGTACATCAGTACAAATTAAACGGCTATAACATTGTCTTGGACTCGTGTTCCGGTTCGGTACATTCGGTCGATGAAGTAGCCTACGATATAATCGAAATGTATAAAGACAAGACAGCGGACGAGATAGTCAAGGCTGTAAAAGAAAAATATTCATCAAGAGAAGACATCACCGAAAGCGAAATAAGAGAATGCCTTGAGGATATAGACGAACTTGTCAAAGCAGGAAAACTTTTTGCTCCCGACACTTTCGTCGATATGGCAGGTACATTTAAACAGCGTTCGGGAAACGTCATAAAAGCGCTCTGCCTTCATGTAGCGCATACTTGTAACCTCAACTGTGCATATTGCTTTGCAAGTCAGGGAAAATACCACGGCGACCGTGCACTTATGAGTTTTGAAGTCGGAAAACAGGCGCTTGACTTTCTTATTGAAAATTCGGGTACAAGGAAGAATCTCGAAGTCGACTTTTTCGGTGGTGAACCGTTGATGAACTGGGAAGTTGTAAAACAGCTTGTCGAATACGCAAGAAGCGTCGAAAAAGAAAAAGGCAAAAATTTCAGATTTACTCTCACAACAAACGGTATGCTCATAGACGATGAAGTTATAGAGTTTTCAAACCGTGAAATGAGTAACGTCGTCCTCTCTCTTGACGGCAGAAAAGAGATAAACGACCTTACAAGAGTAGACTACGCAGGTAACGGAAGTTATGACCGCATCGTTCCGAAATTTCAAAAATTCGTCGAAGCGAGGGGTAACAAAAATTACTACATGCGTGGAACTTTCACACATGCAAACCCCGACTTTACCAAAGACCTTTTCCATATGGCTGATCTCGGATTTACCGAACTTAGCATGGAACCCGTTGTCTGTAAATCGGACGACCCTGCGGCACTGACGAAAGAAGACGTCGAAAAAGTAAAAGAGCAATACGAGGTACTTGCAAAAGATATGCTTCGCCGTGAAAAAGACGGAAAGCCGATAACTTTCTATCACTACATGATCGACCTTACGGGCGGGCCCTGCATATACAAGAGAATTTCGGGTTGCGGTTCGGGAACGGAGTACATGGCAGTAACACCGTGGGGCGACCTTTATCCTTGCCATCAGTTCGTCGGAGAGGAAAAGTTTAAGCTCGGCGATGTTTGGAACGGCGTTACAAACGACGCACTTCGTGATGATTTTCGCTCATGTAACGTGTACGCAAGAAAAGAGTGTACAGACTGCTGGGCGAAACTCTACTGTTCCGGCGGTTGTGCCGCCAATGCGTATCATGCAACGGGCAGTATAAAAGGTATATACGAAACAGGCTGTGAGCTTTTCAAAAAACGTATAGAATGTGCGATAATGATGAAAGTAGCGGAGAGTGAAAACGAATGAGTACGCCTATAGCGGACTTTTTGAAAAGTTATGCCGACAGTGACAGCGTGAGATTTCACATGCCCGGTCATAAGGGCAGGGGAGCTACGGGATTTGAAAGGTACGATATAACCGAAATAGACGGTGCGGACTTTTTGTATGAACCGACGGGCATAATAGCGCAAAGCGAAAAAACAGCCGCCGAACTTTTCGGTACGAAAAAAACATGTTTTTCCACCGAAGGCTCAAGTCAGTGCATAAGAGCGATGCTCCACCTGTGCTTCACCCAACGAAACGAGGGTACACTTCCCTTGGTAGTCGCTTCAAGAAACGCACATAAGGCGTTTATCTATTCTTCCGCACTCATCGGATTTGACATAAAATGGCTGTACCCCGAAAAGACAAATTCGCTTTGCCGATGTGAAATTTCGCCCGAACAGCTCGAAAAATCTCTCAAAGAACTGCCTGCTCCGCCGTGTGCTGTCTACGTGACGGGCGTTGATTATTTGGGAGGTACAGACGACATAAAAGCGTTAGCCGAAATCTGTCATAAATATAAGACGGTTTTGGCTGTCGATAACGCACACGGCGCATATCTTCATTTTTTGCCCAAGCCGGTACATCCGATTGATCTCGGTGCCGACATCTGTTGCGACTCGGCTCATAAAACTTTGCCTGCGCTGACAGGTTGTGCGTACCTTCACATAGGAAAAAACGCACCGAAAGGTTTTTCG
>CAZBXS010000133.1:0-3962 GCA_964495955.1 uncultured Faecalibacterium sp. | reverse complement strand
TTACTTCATTTTTTGTAGGCTCTCATTTGGTTACCCCAATGTTTATTATAGAGCCTAAAATCTAAAATTGACGGCGTTTCGTACTTTTGCGAAACGCCGTTGGTGATTTTAGGGATAGTGTTCCCTGTAGGCAGTCAGTGGCGTCTTGAATTCGAAATGCGGAATTCGAAACGGTTGTACTTGTTGATTTGCGTTATTTGGACAGTTTCTTCTGCGTCTGAACCCCTCCGGCGAGACCGAGCTTAAGCAGAGACTAAATCTCGTCTCACCTTTAGGGGAGATGTCAACGCAACGCCTTGACAGAGGGGGAGCGGATATAGAAGAAATTACAAACAAACACACAAACTAAAATATGCAATAATTCCGAATTTTAAATTAAATCGTATTCGACAATCACACTAAAATTTTTTCGCACATTTTCAACTTTTTTTCAAAAACCCCTTGACTAATATTTCAATTCGTGATATAGTATCAAGGCATTCGTGAGAGCACAGTGAATGTGCTGGTGTAGCTCAGTTGGTAGAGCAGCTGATTTGTAATCAGCAGGTCGGGGGTTCGAGTCCGTCCACCAGCTCCAATTTAATATGGGCGAGTTCCCGAGCGGCCAAAGGGAACAGACTGTAAATCTGTCGTCAGTGACTTCGGTGGTTCGAATCCACCCTCGCCCACCAGCAAGCCTCCCGCAACGAAAGTTGCGGGAGGTTTTGTTTATTGTCTTTGCTTTTTCTAAGTCGGGTGTGCAGGGGATCCATTGCGAAGCAATGGTATATCATCAACGGCAGGACACTGACGTTGTATCTCATCGGTTCGCCGAGACCGTATATCATCAACCGCATATCGTCATCCCGCAATGTGTGCAAACAGCATTTGCATGATGATATACAATCCCCAACTTTCATGTGTGCGAACTTTCGTTTTGATGATATACAACGCTTTGCGTTGATTTCAAGAAAATTATATGATATAATTTTCTTGAAAAGGAAGTGATGTCATGCCTAAAAATTATTTACTTATTTATTCGGAACAGCTCGCAACCGATATCGAATTACTTTGTAAAGAAATAAAAGCTCCGTCCAACACTATTAACCAAATTCGCAAAAGTTCAAGTAGCGTTTATGCGAATATAAGAGAGGCTAACTACGGGCAAAGCCGTGCCGATATGCTTTCTAAGTTTGAAATCGCCTTAAAGGAATGTACCAAAACAGAGGGATGGTTGCAATTATTATTTAACACTGACATTATTGACGAAAGCACATTCAAAGTCAACCGAAATCTTTGCGGTAGAATCAGACGAATGTTAATAGCGAGCTGTAAAACGCTAAAAGAAAAAATTTGACACTCTGTTTCAGCCATATTCCATACTCTGTAACAGCGACCGCACCAAGTCTTTTGGACTTGGTGCGGTTATCCATTGCGAAGCAATGGTATATCATCAACGGCAGGACACTGACGTTGTATCTCATCGGTTCGCCGAGGCCGTATATCATCACATCTCGGTGTATATCACAGCACATTTGCAATGATGATATGCTAAACTTCGTTTGATGATATACACTCCCTGCGGAACTGATAATATACAACGCTTTGCGTTGATCTCTTTCTACCCCAAATTGCAACCGCCCCTTACTTCTTATCGACGTTTTTGAGTACTTGGCGGTAAGGCATGAGCATACCCTCGTTCATTTTGTTACCCATTTTCGAAAGTACCTTTTCGTTAGAAAGCATCGCACCGACTGCGTACATCATTACGGATTTTCCGAAATCTTTTTGCGGAAAGTCGTATGCGCCTTGCTTTTTGTAAAACTTGTGGTCGGCACGCATCATTCCTCGCATTGTGTAAATCAAATCTCGGAATATCTTCATTCCGCCTACTCCCCAGAAATTTTGCGGTGCCGTGTGGTGCGTTTCGATTGCGAATGCGAGCAATTTCGCTAAGTCACCGATTTTTTTGTCTGTACTGTTTTCGGCGGCTGATGTACCGTCGCCTGTACTTTCAAATCCGTCAAAAGCGATGTCGCAGTCGGCATATTCGTCGCTTACCACTCCGGCAAGGAAGTTACCGCCCGTTTCGCTCCTCGCTTCTATGACTGTCTGTAAATTGTGCTCTTTCGAGTATTCGCCCGATACGAGATACGCCACCGGCATACCGACCGTCACTGCTCTGTGTCCGTTGCAGAAGTTTCGGTCGTCGTACATTTTAAAGCGAGACCCCATCGAGTGATCGGATATCTTGAAAGCGTAAACAATGGCGTCGGCTTGCTGGATATTTTCCCTCAGGAAAGTGTCAAACCCGTCTTTGTATACGCATTTTTCGCTGACCGTGCATTTCAGACAACCGAGACAACCGCCGGCAAGCGAAATTTCGGAGATGTTTACGAGACGTGTTTTGTACTTGAAAACGTGGCGAAAACGCTCAATCATTGCGCTGAGGTTCGAATTCGGGTCGGTCTCGTCGGTAAGTATAACGATGTCCTTACCGCCTTGCTTTTGCTCTTGTTTTTGTTGTACAGGTGTAGGCGGTACGGGAATAAAGTCACGGCGTGAATTTTGAGGCGAGAGGAAGATATTTTCATGTACAGACCACAGAAATCTGTCGAAAAACTTTTCGGCTTCACGCCTGCCTTTTTCGCTCAGAAGATCCTCCATGTCAGCGGAAAGGCCACGGATATACCGCAATCCGAGATCGAGCGAGTTTTCTTCGATGTACTTATGAGCAGTGACATCGTAGAAGTGTTTCGAAGTGGAAATTTGCGTTGCGTATTTTCCTTTAAGGTCGGTTTTGTTTACTTTGAGAAGTTCGATAAAACGGTGAAGTTGCGACGGTGCAAGAAAAGTGTAAACAGGGTAGGAAAATAAAACGGCGTCTGCCCACGAGAGTAACTCCTCGGCGGAAGAAAAGTCTTTTTCAAGCATACGTATTTTCTGCCCGACGTGTAAAACACGAAATTCGTGGTCGGGATATTTCTTTTCAAGATAAAGTGCCGTCTGTAGTGTGACGCTGTACTGTCCTTTGGGACTTCCGTTAATGACTGCTATTTTCATATTTTACCGTCCTTTGATTTTCATGTGTAATTTTCAGAGTATACGTTTTCGATTATATTCATATCTTAGCATAAAACGGCGAAAAAGACAATATGGCGAGTGTTGTTGACAAATTGCGTCAGTTTAGGAAATTTAGATTATATGGTATGGCGGTGCATAATTTTTACTTCTGCTTTACTTTTGTTTGTAATTTGCTTCTCCCCATCAGCCATCGACTGTATCCACATTCCTGCTCCCACAAAGTCGGCGCTACGCATTCACCTCTCACGCCCTTCGGGCGCCGAGGTGCCTGCTTCGCACCGAACCCGCCCACCCACCCGGTGCCTACGGCACCGGGTGGCACCACCAAATTCAAACCAACCACCACGCAAAAACTAACACGTACATCAATCCCCGATTCCCCCTCTCCGTCATTTTCAACAAAATTTAAGGCTTTATTTTCTAACTTGTTTTTATTTTGGATATTCATTTTCGTCTTGACACTTTACACAATATATGCTATTCTATACAAGAATTTAATACCATATATTGTTGGAGGGAGAGTTATGAAAATTATTAAACGAAACGGGTCGGAAGCCGTTTTCGACATCACGAAGATTATTGTCGCTATAACAAAGGCGAACGAGACCGTCGATGAAAAAGCACGTATGACCCCGATTCAGATACAGCGAATTGCCGACAGCGTCGTTTTGTCATGCGAAAAATTGGGCAGAGTTCCAGGCGTTGAAGAAATTCAGGACATGGTCGAAAAACAGATCATGGCTCACGGTGCGTTCGAAGTCGCTAAATCCTACATCACCTACAGATACACCCGTGAACTTGTACGCCAATCGAACACAACCGATGACAAGATACTCAGCCTTATTGAGTGCAACAACGAGGAAGTAAAACAGGAAAATTCCAACAAAAACCCTGTTGTT
>CAZBXS010000132.1:0-3973 GCA_964495955.1 uncultured Faecalibacterium sp. | reverse complement strand
CATTTTCTCTGACCTGTTCACGATAGTTTTCAACTGTCATGCCCATATACTGAAGGTATGTCTCGAAATTGAGACCCTGCATGGAAAGTCTGTAGTCGATGTCACGAACTTCGTTGTCGATCTCCTGTTCAACCATAACTGCGGGAATTTCAGCCTTGAGGTTTTCGGCGAGTTTGTCGAAAAGCTGAGTCTGAATTTCGGATTCGTTAGCGTTGGTCTTGTCTTCCTTTATATGCTTTGCAATATCCTTTCTCAAAGCGTCGACAGTGTCGAACTCGGAAACTTCCTGAACGAAATCGTCGTCAACTTCGGGAAGCTGCTTTACTTTTATCTCATGGAGCTTGATTTTGAATACAGCTGCCTTGCCTGCAAGTTCGGGTGTGTATTCTTCGGGGAATGTAACGTTGACGTCAAATTCTTCGTTCATTTCGTGACCTACGATCTGATCTTCGAAACCGGGGATAAACTGACCTGCGCCGAGGGTGAGGTCGTATTCTTCGGCTTTTCCGCCTTCGAATGCAACACCGTCAACGAAGCCTTCGAAGTCGATAGTTACGATATCGCCGTTTTCGGCTTTTCTGTCTGTTACTGCTTCAATTCTCGCATTTCTTTCACGAAGTTCGTCGATCTTAGCGTCTATTTCTTCGTCTGTAGCTTCGACTTTCTTCTGAGTTGCTTTGAGGAGCTTGTATTCCTCGATTTCAACTTCCGGCTTTACCGTAATGCTAAGTACGAGTTCAACACCGTCTTCACGGCTCATCTTCTTGACGTCAACGTCGTTAGTTGCGATGAAGTCAAGACCCGACTCTTTGATAGCTTCTTCGGCTGCGTCGGGGTAGCAGATTTCAAGGGCGTCTTCATAGAAGAATCCTTCGCCGTACATTTTCTCGACGATGCTCTGGGGAACTTTGCCTTTGCGGAAGCCGGGTACAGCTATCTTTTTCTTTGACTTAGCGTACGCTTTCTTAATGGCGTCGGCAAAAGTCTCTTTGTCGATAGCAATCTCAAGTTCGTAAACATCGGTTTCTTTTTTGTTCGTAGATTTTAAACTCATTTCTTTAAAACTCCTTAGTCCCATTTTTATCCGATATATTATATCAGCATTATTACAAAAAATCTATAGTTTTTCAAAAATTTAATCTAATTCAATAAGTTTTGGACAAAATTTAAGAAAATCAGCCGAAATTAAATCAAATTTTATTCCGAATTTCTCACCGATGAACGCATTTTTCAGCGACGGGCCGTGAAGATGACCGTAATAACAGCGTGTTATATTTTCTTCACGCAAGACATCGACTATCTCGTTACAGACCATGGAAGTCGTCAAAGGCGGATAATGCAGGAACACTATCGGCTCTGCACCCGTCTTTTTTGCTTCTTCTATCGAACGGCGAACTCTCCCCGCTTCTCTTAAAAGTATCTTGTTATCGGGGTCGTTTTCGGCGTCAAAAAACCAGCCTCTGCTTCCCGCTACGGCGAAGTCACCGACCTGTACGGCGGCGTTATGGAGAATTTTCACTGTATCAAGACCGTTTTCCAAAAGCCACGTGTCCATTTTTCTCATCGTTTGCCACCAGTAGTCGTGGTTACCTTTAAAGATGAGTTTTTGACCGGGGAGGCTGTTTAGAAATTTGAAGTCTTCGAGTGAATTTTCAAGTTTCATCGCCCACGATATATCGCCGGCTATAACGACGGTATCTTCGTCTGTTATCAGCTTTCGCCAATTCGTTTCGAGCCTTTGCACATAGTCTTGCCAGCCGAAGAAAACGTCCATGGGTTTATCTTCGCCGAGTGATAAATGCGTGTCGGCTATTGCAAAAAGCGACAATCAATCACCTCATATACCTAACATTTTATAAACTGCGTCTGCCATTTTCTCTTTTTCACAGCAAGCGTCAAAGCGGATCTTTTTCTGTCTCAAATCGGCAAGCTGCGGCGGACAGGGTTCGTTTGTCGTACCGATAAGTTTTTCTACCTGTTCGAATTCGTCGAGACCGTCGGCTGCGTTTTCTCCTGCTACGGCTTTGAGTACGGCGGCGGAGAACTTGTACGGGTTAGCGGTCGATGCTATAACGGTCGGAGTATGATCGCCCGTTCTTTCGACATAAGAATCGTAGACATTGACGGCAACGGCGGTGTGTGTGTCGAGAAGATAGCCGTTTTTGTACGATTTATTTATAGTATCCCATGAGGCTTTATCGTCACAGCAACCGGCATCGAACATTTCGCCGAGAGACGAGAAGATGTCACTGTCTACCGTATATTTTCCGTCGGTCGAGAGCTTGTTCATAAGTACACGGATCGTTTCGTCGTTTCCGTCGCAAAGGTGGAACAGAAGTCTTTCGAGGTTACTGGAAATCAAAATGTCCATTGACGGCGAAGAAGTGAGGTAGAATTTACGGTTTTTGTCATATGTACCGCTCTTTATAAAGTCGGTCAAAACGTTATTTGCGTTCGAGGCGCAGATAAGTTTTTTGACGGGTATTCCCATTTTCTTGGCGTAATATGCGGCAAGGATATTGCCGAAGTTGCCCGTCGGGACGACAATGTTGATTTCGTCGCCGTTTTTGATTTTACCCTCGTTTATCATATCGCAGTAAGCCGAGATGTAATAGACTATCTGCGGAACAAGCCTGCCCCAGTTTATAGAGTTCGCCGATGAGAACATCATGTTGTTCTTTTCGAGCTTTTCTGCGACTGCCTTGTCTGTGAATATTGCTTTTACGCCGTTTTGGGCATCGTCGAAATTGCCCTTTATCGCACATACGCTGACATTTTCGCCCTCTTGAGTTGCCATTTGTAACTTCTGCATGGGGCTTACACCGTCACTGGGATAAAATACCATTATTTTCGTTCCCGGTACATCTTTAAATCCTTCGAGTGCCGCTTTTCCCGTATCACCGGAAGTCGCAACGAGAATGACTATCGTCTTTCCGTCGACCGTTTTCTTGACGGAACAAGTCAATAAGTACGGTAAAAGCTGAAGTGCAACGTCTTTGAATGCACAAGTCGGGCCACGCCACAGTTCGAGAATATCGGCGTCGTCATTATATTTCACCAAAGGAACGACGGCATCGCTGTTAAACTTACCTTTTTTATAAGCTCCGTTGACGCATTCGTCAAGTTCTTCTTCGGTAAAATCGGTAAGGTAGAGCGAGAGGACTTTTTTTGCCCTCGAAATATAATCGAGTGACGCAAGTTCCGTCACAAATTCGGCGTCTATTTTCGGGATTTCGGTCGGGACAAAAAGTCCGCCGTCTTTCGAAATGCCCTGAACGATAGCCTGAGCCGATGTGACTTTTACGCTTTTATCTCTGGTACTTGTATAAAGCATACAACATTCCCCCATTTTCATAATCTTATACATTTTATCACAAATTCATATTATTGCAAATAGTTATTTGAAAAAATATTGATATTTTTCTATTTATGCCCAATCGACTGCATCGAAAGCCGAAACTATGTGTCTTATCGCACAGACACGCTCATCTGACAGCTCGACTGTTATCACATCGTAACGAGGCTGAAGTTCACGATCGAAATTTTGAAGAAATTTCAGTGACGCTTTGATTATCTTTTTCTGTTTTTCGCTTGTGACGGATTCACTTGCCGATACGAGAGTTCCCGTTTTTCTCGATTTGACCTCGACAAATACGATATAGCCGTCTTTTTCGGCTATTATGTCAATTTCGCCGTACCTGTCGGTGTAATTTGTACCTATGACGGTATATCCCTGTTTTTTGAGAAAATCGCAGGCGAACTTTTCGCCGATGTTCCCCTTTTTATTGCCTATCATGTTATCACCGTTTTTCGTAGAATTTCTTTAAAAATGTCATTCGGTGTACAGGCGACGGGCCGTACTTTTCAATCGCTTCGTAGTGTAGTTTCGTTCCGTAGCCTTTGTGTTTTTTGAACTGATATTCGGGGTACATTTCATCTATTTCGAGCATAAGTCTGTCCCTTGTCACTTTCG
>CAZBXS010000131.1:0-3985 GCA_964495955.1 uncultured Faecalibacterium sp. | reverse complement strand
TGGCCTCCTTGCTTTCGGACGCCTGTACTTCATCATCTCCGAAAGATGCGAAAATTCCGCTGTAAAGGCTGTCTATCTTCGCTGACAAGGTTTTCGCTTGCTCGGCTTTAATCATTCCGGAATTCGCCGCTAAGTCAAGTAACAGCGACATGAATTCTTCCTTTCCGCTGTATCCGTTATCGACAAGCGTCTCGTAAAGTTCGACGCCGTCGGTTATGACATTCTCGTTCCCGCTCCAATTCAGGCTTTGGGTGAGCATTTCGATGAAAAGTTCGAGGTCGTCAAGTGCCTTAAGCAGAAGTTGTACGCCCTCCTCACCCGATTTTTTCTTAAGTTTCAACTGTGAACCGACGGAAAGACGAAGTTCGATAGGCTGTACTTTTCCTGCGTATTCAAGTTCGAGAGACAGTGTGTTTTTGTACATATCTTTTCTCCTTATTCACCCGTCGGATTGGTAACGGTCCACTTTCCCTGAAGCGAGAAAGACGCAACGGCGGTTATCAGCTCGTTGACCTTGGCACCGTTAATCTTGTTCGTGACGACACCTGTGTTTGCAAATTTCGTTCCGTCGGGGAACGACACCTCGATCGCCACAGG
Organism: uncultured Faecalibacterium sp.; assembly: GCA_964495955.1. Lineage (GTDB taxonomy): Bacteria > Bacillota > Clostridia > Oscillospirales > Acutalibacteraceae > UBA6857. Next base: position 3,388 of record CAZBXS010000131.1, on the reverse strand, counting down.
CTTGCCTGCTTCTTCAAGCGCACGAAGCGCTCTGTAATCGTCATCGTTTTCGTTGCCGTAGAGATAGTCGAGCGTCCACGCACTTTGCTTTTGAACTCCGGGGATAGAAGTCGATACCGAATCGTTAAATGTCGTAGTGTCGAGCTCCTGAGCCTCTGCCCCGATTTCGCCCATAGCCGTGGCATTCTTGATTTCCACGTTGTTTACTTTAATTTTGATGCCTATTGTGGCAAGTCCTTTTTGTGTAACTGACATATATGCTGCTCCTTTCAGTCAATCAGTCTGTATGTTCTTGTGTCTACCCTGCGAGAATATCGGAGGGTTTTCCTGTAATATCCGCCTATTTCACTTGGAAATATGTCGTGAGATGCAAAGCTTCTTAAAAAGCCTGTTTTTCTCATCACTTCGTCGATTTTCATATACAATTCGACGAGCGTTTCCATATCGTACGCCCAGCAGTCGATTTGAAACGCTATCTTATCGACAACCGGTATGGCGGTGTTTTCGTTTGTCAGCTCGAAATATGTCACCTGTACGCCGTCGGCATAGCTTTGAGGAAATTGCATTTTCACCTCAAACGGTACCGACAGTGTGATGTTTTCGAGCAATGTTTTGATTTGTTCTCTTGCGTCTATCATGATTTTAGATGTTGTTACTTGACTTTTTTGTGTAAAATGCGGATATAACGAAACAAAGTCCCGCTTTGCGCTTGACAAAACGAGACTTTGCTGTTAGAATGTAGCCGTAAGGTAACCGTTAAAAGCGGTTAGCCGGTGAAAGCAATTTTATATGTTAAAACGACCGTCACTTAGCCGAGTGGCGGTCGTTGCTTTTAACCTTAATCCTTACCGTAAAAGTAAACTTCCCGATATGAAATGTAATGGTTATAGGCATACACAACACCTCCTTTCGGAGATTGTGCCAACCGCCTTAAACGCCTTACGGCTACGAGAGCATTATACACATCTTGTCTTATTTTGTCAAATATTGCTTTTACTTTATCGCTTCTTTCACTGCCGAGCCGAAGTCTTTGATTATCTCGTCACGGTTTTCTTCCATCGCTCTATACATAAACGGAATCGGTACTTGTCCGTGAACAAAGCGCCATGCAAAGCCTTGCTCTTTTTCTTTTTCGCTTAAATTTGAGAACAAGGCTTCGTTTTCCGCTGTAACGGGTACTTTCGAAAGCCACGGCTCTGTTTTTCTTGTCACGCCGAGTTCACTGTCAAGAGGGTGACCTGACGCTGTACCCGTCGGGCCCGTTCCGAACTCGACGAAAACGGCGTTTTGATGAGTTGTTACAGCACCGCCCGATATTTCGTTTTTGCCTGCTTCGACGAAATCTTCGATGCTGTTTCTCAAGTCGCCCGTATCGACGGGACAATTTTTCCGAGCGTCACCCGCAAGTATCACCGCCCTTGCCTTAACCGCTGTTTCAAGGTTCTTGTTAAGCCTTTCGGATAGCGAGGATATTTTCTTTGTTAAAAGCGAAAATTCATTTCTTGCCATTTTGTTTCTCCAAGATAAGAAGCCTGTGTGACGGATACTTTTTGATACCGACGACGTTGTAAATTCTGTCGTAGACTTTTAGAAAGTCGAAGTGGCGAATTTCTATGCCCATATCGAAAACAGACGCTTGCAGGCTTCTTTTGTACTCGATTCCGTAGTCATCTAAGACCGCTTTGTCGGTGACAGGCTGTAAAAGAAGCGAAATTTCTTCTCCGCTTTCGCTTGGTATAATTTTTTCACAGCCGTACTTGTCCTTTGTTTTCACCGCTTTGTATAAGATACAGGGCGTTTCCGCTTTCTTGAAATTTTCGCTTCTATGTAACAATCCTGCACCTCCTGTACATTTTCAGTGATGACAAAAGTGCATTTTCCCTCTCCTTTTGCTCTTGAGGGGTTAAATACGCTTCACTTTCGGAGATTTCGCCCTCTTGGTACGAGCGGCTTTTAAGCTGATTTGTAAGTGTGTATTCGCCTGCCAATTTCATCTTCGAAAGCTCCTTGAGCTTCGGTACAAGTACATTTTCAAGCGGCAGTGGCACTCGCAGGTACATTGCGATATCGTTTTCAGCCGACACAACAAAATCCAGTGCGTCGTTACAGCTCAACGCACCGAATTTTTCGTCAGACGCCTGCAACGACGAAAGTATCTCGCAGGCTATTTGCTTTTTATCGTACATTTTCTTTCACTTCTTCGTCGGTTTTCTTCTTACGCTTCGACTTCGGCTTTTCGCTTTCGGTCGCCTGTACTTTTTCTTCTTCAACCAAGCGGTAACCGGCATTTTTGAACACTTCGACACAACTTTCGTCGACAAGCAATCGGGCGTTATCACCGGAAAGTATTAACTGTTTTCCCATTTTTCCTCCTTATTCGTTAGGCTTTTTGCAAACGCCGATGAACTTCTTTTTGTTCTCCAACACAAACGCATCAAAGCGAATTCTGCCCTCGACGAGACAACCGCTGATACCCTGCGGATTGTCGTTTATGCGATATTCGGCCAGCTTAATCGGAGCGACACAGGCATGGGGATTTGTGATTAAAAACTCGACATTTTCGGGAAGTCTCGATTTCGGAAGTTTAATTAACGGCATGCCGTCAATTTCACCGATTGCGCCCTTTACGGCTATCTGAGTTGCCATATCACCCTTTTTCGTGAAAGCGTCGTCGAGCTTGATTTTCTTATAAAACGCACTTGAGCACACGGCAAACCTACCATCGACGGGAGCGTCTGTGTCGTCTAACGCTTCTTGTACACTCAAAAATGTTTCATAGGCGTTTTCTTTTGTGACGGTAGCTTCGATCGTTGTGCCTGCATTTTCGACAATCTTAGCAATACGGTAAGCGTCGACTTCCGGAATGATGACTTCATCGATCTGTCTTTGAAGCGCCTTTCCTGCGTCCATTACCATCTGTGTGTCGTCTTGACTTTTTCGGTCGATCGTAAAGGTGAATGCACGGTCCTTTTTGAGTTTCATTTCCTGCACCGTGTTTCCGAGTTCCTCCGGGTCGCCGTAACGGTTAGTACCCGTGAGTTTGTAGTCGCCGAGTGCTACTGTCGGCACTGAATAGACTTTGACTGTTTCGACGCCGATAAAATCGTAATCGTTGTTGATGATGTCGTCGGTCAGTGAACCGCTGACTATTCTTTCGTCGACGACAGATGAATATTTTTCCGCATAATTAACTGTTGCCATAGATTATTCCTTCCTTTTTTCAGTGTTTTGCCGTAAGTCCCGCTATAAACGGGTCATCGGCATTTTTGTTGTTTTCGTTCTCTTTGGGCGGAGTACCGCCCCTCATTTTGTCGTTAGTCAACCTTAGTACAGCCTGATTGAACGCTTCTTCGAACGCAGAGATGTTCGCATTGGTTTCTTCGGCAGT
>CAZBXS010000130.1:0-3988 GCA_964495955.1 uncultured Faecalibacterium sp. | reverse complement strand
CTCAGGGATATCAGGGCATGGGTTACTCGATACTTTATGAATACGGTATCTTCAAGCAGAAACTTGTCGACGGCTGGCAGACGGAGTTGCCGGACTTCTGGCTTCCCGGCGGTGAAGTTTGGCTCGTCAGACGTGACAAAGATAAAGTCGATGTACTTTTTAACGGCTACATTGAAGACTCATGGGATAATCAGTACCACAACGTTGAACACAAGAATGCGACGGTCATTACCGCCGTACCTTACGACATGTTCGTCAGCGGAAAAGACGGAAAAGCGACGAGTATCCTCAGACTTTGGAAGTCTCAGGCACCCGGTCTCGATATGAGCCTTTTCGATCAGGGTCAGTACATGAGAGCTATGGAACAGACCGCTATGGCTGAAGTCATCAGCAAAGTTCTCTACCCCTCCGACAACCACCCCGAAGGAAAATCACTTCGCTTAAAACAGCAGTATTTCCTCGTTTCCGCTTCGGTACAGGATATTATAAGAAGACACTTGCGTCACTACGGTACAATGGATAACTTCGCCGAAAAGAACGCAGTTCATATCAACGACACCCACCCGACGCTGTCAATACTCGAACTGATGAGAATACTTCTTGACGAGTGCGGTTACGGTTGGGACGATGCGTGGAGCATTGTTACCAAATCCTGTGCATATACTAATCATACGGTCATGAAAGAAGCTCTCGAATGTTGGAACGAGGAGCTGTTCCGCTCACTTCTTCCGAGAGTTTACCAGATAGCCAAAGAGGTCGATAACCGCTACAGAGCTAATATATGGGCACAGACAGGCGATGCGGGAAAAGTCGAAAGTATGGCGGTAATTTCAAACGGCGTTATCAGAATGGCGAACCTTTGCGTAGCCGCCTGCCACAGCGTAAACGGCGTTTCCGCACTGCATTCGCAGATACTCAAAGACGACCTTTTCAACGATTACTATAAGCTCACACCCGACAAATTCAAAAACGTCACCAACGGTATTGCCCACAGACGTTGGCTTTGCCAGTCAAATCCGCTGTTGACCTCGTACCTTGAAAAACTCATCGGCGACGGCTTTGTCTTGAAAGCCGACACTCTCGAAGAACTCAAAAAGTACGCAGACGACAAAAAAGTACTCGACAAAATCGGCGACATCAAGCTCAAAAACAAAAAGAATTTCGCCGACTATGTCAAAAAGACGGCGGGCGTCGAACTCGACCCGAACTCGATTTTTGACGTACAGGTAAAGAGACTTCACGAATACAAGCGTCAGCATCTCAATGCGCTGAACATCGTCGCCAAGTACCTCGAAATCAAAGAAAATCCCGACGGCGATTTCGTACCGCACACATATATTTTTGCGGCAAAAGCGGCTTCCGGATATATCGTGGCAAAGAAGATAATCAACTTCATTTGCTCACTTGCCGACCTTATAAACAACGACCCCGACATGAAGGGCAGACTTAAGGTCGTATATCTCGAAGACTACAACGTCACAATGGCTGAAAGACTTATGCCGGCTGCGGATATCAGCGAACAGATTTCACTTGCAGGTACAGAGGCGAGCGGTACGGGCAACATGAAACTGATGATAAACGGCGCAATCACTCTCGGAACTCTCGACGGAGCGAATGTCGAAATTCATAATGCGGTCGGCGATGAAAATATTGTACTTTTCGGTATGAAGACCCCCGAAGTTACCGAACTTCAAAGAAACGGCTACAACCCGATGAACTACTATATCAACAATCCGGAGCTGAAGAAAGTTATCGACTTTATCCAGCGTGGAATTAACGGAAAGCAGTTCCCCGATGTCAGCAGTACTCTCATTCATCACGATCCGTATATGGTACTTGCCGATTTCGCCGATTACAGAAACGCACAGCGTAAACTCGATGAGATTTACCGTGATAAAGACAGATTTAACAGAATGTCGCTGATGAACATTGCCGGCGCAGGACGTTTCGCAGCCGACAGAGCGATAAACGAATATGCACAAAACATTTGGAATGCGGAAAAAGTTGTAAAATAATGCATAAATTTTGCATATATGCAGAAAATTTACATTTTTTTGAGCGAAACGGTACGGAGATACCAAGGAGTACAGCGGTGTCTCCGTACTTTTTGTTCGTTTTATCACTTTATCATGTTATCGTGGCAAAGAGATAACAGGTTTCGTTTCTCTGCAAAATTACCATATAGCACTTAATAAAATAAAGTTAAGTCAGCCAAAACTTAAAATTATTTATGCATATTAACTAAATGACACAAAAATAACAATCTCTGTTCAACAAAATGCACAAATATACAGTTAAATTATTAAAAATATCGCCCAAAAGGTTGAAATTTCTGTGCCGTTAATGTATAATAATGTGAAAGTATATTGTGTTTTGCCGAAGTTAGTTCGGTTTGACACAAAACAAATTTTCGGCTTTAAAGCCGCTAAGGCTCATATCCGCATTTGCGGATATGATAGCTACTATTTAAATTGAGGTGTTTGAAGAAAATGGATTCCAAGACAATAGGCTACATACTCAAACGACTTGCCCTTGCGGTGCTGACGGTTTGGGTCGTTATAACGATCACATTCTTTGTTATGCACGCTGTACCCGGCGGCCCGTTCACGAGTGAGAAAGCGATATCTGCCGCTGCGAAAGCCGCACTTGAAGCAAAGTACGGTTTGGACAAACCGATATTTGAGCAGTATATCACTTATCTCAAAGATATAATCACGAAGTTCGACTTCGGCCCGTCTTTGAAACAAAGAGGCAGAGAAGTTATCGACATCATCACCGACGGCTTGAAAGTATCGGCGAAACTCGGCGTTATAGCCGCTGTTCTTGCTCTCGTTTCGGGCGTTGTCCTCGGTGCTATTGCGGCACTGAGAAGAAATAAGCTCATCGACCGTATCATCATGGTCGTAACGACTGCGTTCGTTTCGATGCCGTCGTTTATTATGGGTTCGTTGCTACTGATAATTTTCGCTATAAAACTTCGTGTACTGCCGGCGAACGGTTCGACCACCGAAGGCTTGATTTTGCCTATCATAACCCTTTCGCTGTACCCGATGGCGTATATAACGAGACTTACGAGATCGTCAATGCTTGATGTTCTCGGTCAGGACTATATCAGAACAGCCAAAGCAAAGGGCGTTTCCGGAAAGAAGATAATCTTCGGTCATGCGATGAAAAACTCGCTTATCCCCGTTATTACCTACTTCGGCCCGATGCTTGCCTATATCGTAACGGGATCTCTTGTTGTTGAACAGATTTTCGCTGTACCCGGAATAGGCAGAGCGTTCGTCAACAGCATTACCAACCGAGACTACACACTTATTATGGGTACGACTATCGTCCTTGCTGCATTGATCGTTATAATGAACCTTGTCAGCGATATTATGTATAAGATAGTCGATCCGAGAATAAATCTTGAATAAAATAAAGGAGGTCAAAGCTATGAAAAAAAATCCTCTCAGTATGCATGTTAATTTGGATCAGTTCATACCTGCATCACCTGAAGATAAAGAATACATGGTGCAAATGCGCCCGTCATCGACCTTCTTTAAGGACGGTGTAAAGCGACTTTTAAAAAACAAAGTCGCAACTGTCAGCTTTATTATAATTGTAATAATAACTCTTTCATCAATAATCATTCCGATGTTCTGGCCCTATGACTATGAAACACAGCTCGGAATACGTCTGGGACAGCCGGTTGACCCGTCATACAACAACCTTTCACCGTTTGAATACGGAACAACGGAGCAAGCGAAAATCGACGCCGGCGAAAAAGTCTTCCCCCACATTTTCGGAACAGACTCATTCGGCAGAGACTACTTTATCCGTGTTGTATACGGAACGAGAATTTCCCTTGCGGTCGGTTTCTTTGCCAGTATTATAGTTTTGATAATCGGTATGCTGATAGGTTCTATCGCCGGTTATTGTGGCGGTAAAGTCGACCTGTGGATAATGCGATTTGTCGATATTATCTACTCACTTCCCGATACGC
>CAZBXS010000129.1:0-4004 GCA_964495955.1 uncultured Faecalibacterium sp. | reverse complement strand
TGATTTCGACGCCGTTTTCGTTGGCGTACTTTTTAAGTTTTGTCCACTGTGAAAAAAATATAAACTGTGTAAACTTGTGAAAATCTATGTTTTTACGTTGTTCGTTTTCGATTTTGTGTATAAAATTTTCGTTTTTTATTCGGGCTTCGGGCGGAAATTCCGAGAGCGGTTTCATTTTGTATTTTTCTTTCAGCGTCATAAAAACAGCGTAATCGTTAAGCCAAAATTCGTTTTCTTCACAAAATCGCCTGTACTCACCGTCGGGGACAAATCGCTCGAAAGCAGTTTTTAATATTTTCGGTCGGTTTTCATATATTAAAGAATAATCTATGCGAACTTTTTCGTCGCCCCATCGGTACTGTCGGCACTCGTCTTTTTTTAAAAGTCCCGATACGGTCAATTCGTCCAAGTCTATCAAGTACGGATTGAAAGCGAACGCCGAAAAACTCTGGTAAGGACTGTTGCCGAACGAAGTGGGGTTCAGCGGAAGAATTTGCCAATATTTTTGACCGCTGTTTTTCAAAAAGTCAACAAATTCGTATGCACATTTTCCTACAGTACCGATACCGTATTCACTCGATAGGGAAGTTATGGGGAGAAGTATACCGCTTTTTCTCATTTCGCACCCCCATTGCAACTTATGTCTTTAGTCTTAGCGGTGAGGAGGGAAATATACGTTTTAAATTCGAAATTCGAAGTGCGAAATTGCCGTATAGGAGAGTATGCGGGTCTTTGGGTAATTGCTTCCGGGTCTGTACCCCTTAGTCTGCCTACGGCAGACAGCTTCCCCTAAATGAGAGCCAAGACCGAATTTAAGCAGGAACTACATCTCGTCTCTCCTTTAGGGGAGATGTCACGACAAAGTCGTGACAGAGGGATAAGGGTATAGAAAAAATTACAAACAACTTGCAAACTAAAGATCAAAATAATTTCGAATTTCACATTTTGAATTTCAAATTCAAATTCAAATTCAAATTCAAATTCAAATTCAAATTCAAATTCAAATCCCCCTAACTGTCTACAGGAAACGCCGACTTGAAATCTAACAGCTACTTTCTGCATTCGGCGACGCCCTCGTGCACCGTCTCAGACAGCACGCCTGCGGCGTGCGCCTTCGAGGTGCGTCGTGCGTCGCCCGCACGCCTACGGCGTGCGGTTCTGACCCGAATTTAGTGCAAATTAAAAGCAGGGGCATTAAGCCCCTGCTTTAGTACGTGCATTTGTGCACCTACATATGCGTGATTTGAAAAAATACAATAATTTTCGCTTACCTGCAATTATATTGTGAGTAAAAATAAGTCTAAATTTGACAAATTTGAAAATTGTGTTATAATAAACATCTGGGTACTGCAATAACGGTAGGCGGTTCGTCCTCTTTCAGAGGGCACTGCCCTCTGAAACTATGTTCAGGGGGTGATGCTTATGCAATATGTTACATATGAAAATCTTTTTGCATTTTCCATAGTAGTCATTAGCATAATAGAATTAGTTATCCTAATTCTTGAGCATAAAAATAAGTAAAACCGCCCGTAGTCCTAAAGAGCGGTTTTACTTTTGTGAAATCTAACTTTGAGGGCGTAACCGCTTATCCGCAGTACCCTCCCTAATTACATTATATGCATCTTATCTCACCTTGTCAAGTGATAAAGGTGAGATTTTTAATTCTACAGATGATATTTGAAACAGAAAGATGAATTTTTGCAGTAGCGAACCCACCGTCACCTACAATATCCGAACCTTGAACTCCTTATTGCATCGGGGACACCTTACGGTGTGTTTTCCACGTGAATACGGCAGTCGCAAAACGTTTTTGCAACCGGGGCAGGTTCTGTACCTTTTGGTTTTTATGTCTTTGATTCTGTCTTTGAAAAGTATAAATTTCGGTCTTATTCGAAGCCAAATCTGTCTTGCTTTCTCGTTTTCAAGTTGGCGTTTTCCGACATTTTTCGACATGATTCGAAACAGCATGTACGCTATGACTGCGAGCATTATAACGCCGACAATTCTGTAGGCGATGATGTGCTTTCTGAAAAATATCCGAATGAACGCAAGAAGACAGTAGACGAAAACCGAAACATAGCACAGGGTGTCGACCCCGTTTCTGCCTTGCATAAAAGCGACCGCTTTATATCTGAAGTTTGCCAAAAAATTTCTCATTTTATTTCTCTCCCCTCAAGATACTTGCAAGCTGCGAGTGCAGCTTTGGCACCGTCGGAAATCGCCGTCGCTATCTGTCGGACATTTTTCGTTCGGCAGTCACCGGCCGTGAAAACGCCGTTTGTTTTTGTTATGCAGGTTTCGTCCGATGAAATGTATCCGTATTTGTCGAGAGAGGCGACATTTTCGAAGTTTTCGTTTTGCGGTACAAGTCCGATTGCAACAAAAAGTCCTTGCACCGAAATTGTTGTACATTCGCCTGTGTGCGAATTTTTGATTTTTACGCCCGAAAGTTCACTTTCGCCGATAAATTCGACAACTTTCGAGGAAAGTATTACTTCGATTTTTTCGTTTCCTTTTATCTGTTCAGCGAGTTTTTCTTCACCTGTTAAAAAGTCCATGTCTTGTATGATATACACTTTTTCGGCGTTTTCGGTCAGAAGTATAGCTTCCTGCATCGCCGAATTTCCTCCGCCGACCACTGCGACCGTCTTGCCTTTACAGAACGCACCGTCACATACGGCACAAAACGAAATGCCGTTTCCTATCAGCTCTTCTTCTCTGTCGAGACCGAGACGGCGGTGCTTTGCACCCGTTGCGATTATTACCGCACCTGCCGTATATTCACCGATATCGGTTAATACTGTCTTTGTCTCACCGTCGATTATTCCCGTCACCTCGGCAATTTCGACGTCTGCTCCGTGAAAAAGTACCTGTTCAACGAGCTTGTCGGCGAATTCGTTTCCGCTCATGCTGATAAAAGCCGGGTAGTTTTCGATTTTCGGCGAATATGTGACCTGACCGCCGAAAGTGTTTTTTTCGATGACGAGCACCTTTTTGTTTGCTCTTAAACCGTACAGTGCGGCTGTCAGTCCCGCAGGGCCTCCGCCGATAACTATAATGTCATAGTACATATTTTGTCCTCCTAAGAAAACCCGTTTTCCCCGATGCACAGGGAAAACGGTTCTTTTTCGATATTATATAGCCAAATTATGCGATTTCTGTTGCAGAAGAAATAAACTTTCTTATATCCGAAACGCCGGTGTACTTAAAGATTTCGCCGTTTTTGACTATTACGAGTGTCGGCGCCTGTTTGATTGAGTACTTTTCAACGAGTTCTGCATTCTCCTCGGCTAAGAGTTTGTCAAATTTTATGCCCGCTTTTTCAAGGAGAGATACAGCGACTTTGCAGTTGGGACACGATGCCGTCGTTATCATAAAGCAAGCGTCATCGCCACCTTTAACTTCTTGTGCCGTTTCGCTTTCAAGTACTTCGTCACCTGTACGGGTGAATTTCGATGTCGAAAGGTTGTAGGCTTTTCTGTCGGCGAACTCTTGGCTCTTTCCGTCGTTCCAGTTTTGAACGGGACGGTAGTAACCGGTAATTCTCGAATATACCTCTGTCATGCTTCCGCATTCGGGGCACTTGTACACTTCGCCTGCGATATATCCGTGTGTCTTGCAGACCGAATATGTCGGGGAGAGGGTGTAGTACGGCAGTTTGTAATTGTCCGCTATCTTTCGAACGAGAGCCGCAGCCGACTTCCAACTCGGCAGTTTTTCGCCGAGGAAAGCATGGAATACAGTACCGGAAGTATAGAGCGTCTGAAGCTCGTCCTGTATGTCAAGAGCGGTGAATATATCGTCTGTGTATCCGACGGGAAGGTGCGAGCTGTTGGTGTAATACGGTGAGCCGTTTTCGTTCGCAGTCTTGATGTCGGGGTATCTCTTTTTGTCGTGTTTTGCCAATCTGTATGCTGTTGATTCGGCAGGCGTCGCTTCAAGGTTATAAAGGTCGCCGTAAAGTTCCCGATAATCCGAAAGCCTCTCTCTCATGTGGTTGAGGA
>CAZBXS010000128.1:0-4113 GCA_964495955.1 uncultured Faecalibacterium sp. | reverse complement strand
TCGTACATTATTTTAATCTCCTTTCTTAGAATTCATGCTTTTCGGGCTTCTGTGCTTCCTGCTTGTGCTCTGCACCGGCGTAAACTCTGAGTCTTGTCAAAGCCTGACGGCCGAGTGTTGTGGCGGGGAGCATACCCTTAACAGCCTTTGTTACAACAAATTCCGGCTTCTCAGCCATGAGTGTGCTGTATTTGACTTCCTTAAGGTTGCCGATGTAGCCTGTGTGATGATAATACATTTTCTGGTCGAGCTTCTTGCCTGTGAGAACGACCTTTGAAGCGTTGATGATAACAACATGATCGCCGCAATCAACATGCGGTGTAAAGATGGGCTTGTGCTTGCCACGAAGAAGTACCGCAGCTTCGGCTGCAACACTGCCGAGTGTCTTGCCTTCGGCGTCGATAAGGTACCACTTGCGATCTACTTCGCCCGCTTTTGCCATATAAGTTGACATAGCTATACCTCCAATTAAATTTAATGCTCGGATATATTATCACAAAGTGAGGTACTTGTCAACACTTTTTCGCCGAAAATTTAATTTAGATTTCGATATCTCTCGTTTTCTCACGTTTTCTCGCTTTTTCATGCTATTTGCTCACTTACGAATTTTATTTTTTATTCCAGTCTTATCACGCCCATACAGTTTTTACCGCAGTGCGCCGATATACAGCACCCTGCTTTGTTCACAAACACACGCTCAAAGCCGTATTTTTCCAAGAGTAGATTTTCGATTTCACTGACCTGTACGTCATTTTCGAGCGTGTGATTTAGAAAGCAAACGCTTTTGTCGGTTTGTTCGGTGATGCTTTTTTCGAGGTACTTTCTGTGGACAGCGTCGGTTTTACCTCTGTACTTTTTAGCCTGTACCAATTTTCCGCCGACGATCTCTATGGACGGTTTGATTGCCAGAAAACTTGCGCCGAACGCCTCAAGAGAAGAACATCTGCCACCTCGGCGAAGAGCGTCTATGTCTTCGAGGACGAAACTTGTACGGACATTTTTTCGCCTTTTTTCTATAATTTTCACTATTTTTTCCGCTGCCATTCCGCTTGAGGCAAGTTGCGAGGCGATGATACAAAGAAGTCCCGTACCGCCCGACAGGTTCAGGCTGTCGACAACAAAAACGCCGTCAAGTTCTTTCGATGCCGAAAGTGCGTTTTGATAAGTCGACGACACAGCCGAGCTCAAAGCGATGTGTACTATCCTGTAGCCGTCTTTTAAGTACTCGGAGAAAAATTCTTTGTACTGCATAGGGTTCACCGCACCTGTCGTAACAGGCAATTTTGCCCTAAGAACGTCATTTGTCTTGATGCTAACGCCGTCTTTGTACACTTTTCCGCCGACGATAATATTCATCGGTACAATTCCGATATCGAATTCTTCGGCGATTTCGGGCGAGAGGTCGCCGGCACTTTCCGTCGTAATTTTAACGGGCATAAAAATTCCGCCTTTCATCAGTAATTACAGTTATTATTGACAAAGGCGGAGAATATATTTACTTTTTGATTTGGCGAATGTCCGTTCCGCAAAATCCGAGGTTTATATAAGTTCCGACAAATCTTGACGCTATTCGCTGAGTGTATTTTTCTTCCAGCTCTTTCGGGTCGAGATTGGTACTTATTATTGTCGGCAAAGATGACAGCAAGCGGTTGTTGACGATGTTGTAAAGGCAGGATACGGTGAAAGAAGTCTGAAATTCCGCACCGAGATCGTCAAGTATCAAAAGGTCACAGCTTGTGAGCATTTCGAGGGTGTCGTCACCTGCGTAATTTTTTCCGAAATGTTCTTTTTCAAGGCGGTTCATGATGTTCGGCGTCGAGTCGTATACGACGGCGTAGCCTTTTTTGACCGCTTCACCGGCTATTGCAAGCGAGAGGTGAGTTTTTCCGAGACCTGTTTTTCCGTACATGAGAAGGCTCTGCGATTCGGTGGTGAACTTCTCGGCGTAAAGCCTGCAAAAATGAAGAATATTTTTCATGTGCTCACGTGGTACTACACCCGTTGTCGCATCGAGCGTATTGGGGTAGTATTCTGTACGGAAACTGTCAAAAGATGACAGCTTCATCGGTGACGAACGGCAAAGTTCGTCGAACGCCAACGATTTTACGAGCTTGTCGAAACAGTCGCAAATGTATTCGTCGCAAAGTCCCGTATCCCGACATTTCTCACACGTATATTTAATTTTAAGATAGTCTTTTTCATATCCGTTTTCTTTAAGGAGCTGTTCACGCCTTGCCTGCGCTTTGAGATTTTGTTCGGACAGTTTGTCGATGTACTGTTGAGCGTCGGCACCCATTCCGATAGCTCTTACCGCTTCTGCGCCTGTTCTCGCCATCTCCCTTTCAAGTTGCAGTATTTCGGGGATTTTAAGGCAAACTTCATCGTGCCTTACTTTCTGCTCACTTTCGGCACGCTGTTTTCTTTTAGCCATTTCCTGTTTTGCTTTTATGTATATCTTCTTGTCGTAACCCACTTTGTGTACCTCATTTCAAAATGTTTAAAGGATTGGCGAACGCCTTTTTCGTGTATGCGTCAAGGTCGTAGCTTGCGCTTGACTTTTCGTCCGCAGTGTCGTTTTTCTTGGTGTCGGATTTTTTCTTTTGGCTTTTTTCGTACCTGTCCTGTTTCGCTTTTGCGGCGTCGGCGGGCGTAAATATACCCTCTTTCTGCCAGTTGACAAGTATTTTATTCATATATCCGAAGCTGAATTTTCCCGTCCGCTCTGCCATTTCTTCGTATGCGAGAGCGATCATTTCCATGGAAAACTTCATCGTGTTTATCCAAAGTTCGAGGAAATCTTTTTGCTTTTTCGTCGGGCTCGGATTTGTGATGCCGGTAATATCACGAAATTGCGACCAGTAGACTTCACTGCTGTTGGCGTTTTCGATGTACTCCATAGCTTTGTCGACTGTGTCGATTTCGTTTTCGCACCAAAGTTTTCCGAGGTTCGCAAGATAGCGTGAAGTTATTCGCTTTTTCATTGATGCGTATTCGACCGCAAGAGCTATCACTTCTACCGGTAAGCCGTAATCGTCGTGTAACATCAAAAGTGTGCTTTGCATTGTGAACGAAAGCTGGTTTCCTATCTTTTCTTCCGTCGTCGTCATCAGTTCTCTGATTTCGCCCGATTCTTTGCAGCGGCGTACAAGTTCCGTCTGCGTCGGGGGATTGAGCGTGATAGTTTCGACTTTTTTCTTTTGCTCTTTTTCGTTTTGTACGGGTGAGTATGTACCGCCCGATAAGATTTTCGGCTGTGTCGGCTCTGTTTTCTCGGCTACGGGAACCGACTGTTTCGCTGAGGCTGTCGACTTGAGGGAAAGAGAAGAAACAGACGAATCGAACGACAAATTTTCCTTTTTGGTGTTAGTCGCCTGTACTTCATCAACGCCGAACTTTCCGCTTTCGTTTCTTCCCGAACCTTCGAACACAAGACCTTTTCCTATCCAATAATCGAGTGCGTCGGCGACCTGCGAAGCGGACATACCGAGCTCTTCGGCGAGGATTTCGTCGGAAACAGGGGAGTTCATCGACTTTCGGTACAAGCTGAGCATGACTTTGATTTGGTCGGCGGTGTTGGCACAAAGGCATTCCTCGGCGACCGAAATCGGCAGTACCATGTTGACGTTTTTAAAAATCGGTTCGTTGTTAAGTCTGTATATCATTTTTCGCTCCTTTGGGGTTTATGCAAAATAAGAATATTTAATACGTAAGTCAAAATTCGATATCTAATTTTATCACCAAATCACGCCGATTTAAAGAGTGAAATGAAAGTTTTTTTGATGGGGTAAAACAGTGTGGAAAAGTGTGTGGATAAAGTGGATAACTCAGTGCAAAACGGTTGAAAAACTTTCATACAAGAGTGGAAAACCGCCCTCGAAAAGTAACTTTAAACAAAAATTTTGATGAAAGTTTGGTAAAAATGGTCGAGCTCTTGTAAATTCGAAATGCGGAATGCGAAATTCGAAATGACTTTATGTTTTGGTTTGTGCGTGTTATTTGTAATTACATCTGCGTCCGCAATCCCTAAGTCTGCCTATGGCAGACAGCTCCCTTTACACAAGGGAGCCTTAGGGTGCTGACTTTAAATCTCTGCGATTGTAAATTAGTCTCATC
>CAZBXS010000127.1:0-4116 GCA_964495955.1 uncultured Faecalibacterium sp. | reverse complement strand
TGCCTTTTCCAAGTAGTTCTTTGCGAATTCGTATTCTTCCGTAATTACCTTTATGTGTTTAATCGGTAAGTCCTTTGTTAAATTAACAATGCTTTTACGTTCTTCACCGGACAAAGAGCTTTTCTTTTTCTTGAATTTTTCTGCAACAATGCTACGTATTCCCAACAAATTCATACTTCTCGACACTGTCGATACAGAGCAATCTACCCCTTGCCTATTTAATATGGCAGTTATTTTCGGTGCTCCGTAAATACCTTTTGAATCAGCATAGACTTTTATTATTTGCTGATAAAACATTATCTTTTTTTCATCTGATTTTTTACCCTTTTTAAACCAATAAGTATATGAAGATCTGTTAATACCAAGTATATTGCACAGTTCATATACCGAATGTTCGCATGACAGTTCTTCGATAATTTTGTATATTTCTATTTGGCTTTTGCAAGCACAATAAGTGTTTTTTTTAACAGATCATTTTCCTTTTTTAATTGCTTTATTGTTTTTTCTAACATTTTGATTCGTTCTTCATCAGAACAAGGCGAAACACCATAAACTGACCTGTCTTTATTATATGCCGTTACCCATTTTTCTACAGTTTTTAACGGTATTTGGTTTTCTGATGCAACTTTGCTTGTAGAACATTTTTCTTCGCATATTTGATATGTTATACTCGCCTTTAATTCTTTGCTGTATTTCCTGCCCATGTTATCACCATTTTTTATTCTATTTCTTGTTTTTCCCCCTTGTCAACGTTTAAAAATATGATAACATCCCGCTGCTACATCCTGTCGGTTTTCAGGTAGGGTTAGTTTGCCCCCTCACGCAGTAACCGACCTTCTGCCAAAAGTCGTTAGCTGTACAAATGTCCAATTTAAGTTTCGTGTGTGCACTCACTTGCTAATGTGTACACCCCACGCTAACGTAAAAGCTCCGCACCTTTCGGTGCGGAGCTTCATCATTTTGTCTTAGTGATTGTCGTTCCAATCTCTGAAGAATGCAACGAGTTGCTCAATGAAAGCCTTGATCTGCTGTACAAGCTCGTAAATAAGGCCTGCTCCTTCCATTTTCAGTTCCTCCCTTTCCAAAGATTACACGTATATGATACCAACACTTCACTTAAAAAATGTTACCCAAGTGTGAATAAAGCCTTAAAAATACAGAATAAATGTTGTCGTTTTTACTGAATTTTAGGAAAGATTGACACTTAATGAATTTTGTACTAAAATGTTATCAGTACAGGTTACGATGAACGAAGTCATACACCTGTACAACAAAAAGGAGAAAATCTAACGGAGGAAATGTAATGGAAAATTCACTTGAAAAAACCGCCCATAAGCGATTGTCGAAACGAAATCTTTGGACATTTTCGCTCGGTTGCGTCGGCAGAGACATGATTTGCACCGGACTTTTCAACGGCCAGCTTTTGAATTATGTCTATTTCACCAAACAGCTGACTGCGTCACAGCTCGGCGTTTTGACCGTACTTATGACTCTTGCGAAAGTTTTCGATGCGTTCAACGATCCCGTCATGGGCAATATCGTCGACGCTACGCACACGAAATGGGGAAAGTTTAAGCCGTGGATATTCATCGGTATGATAGGCACTTCCGCAGTCGTCGCCGCATCGTTTTCAAATACTTTGCAAGGCTGGTCGTATGTCATATTCTTCGGCGTGATGTACTTTATTTACAGTATTGTTTTTACCATGAATGACATTGCGTACTGGGGCATGATACCGTCTCTTGCCAAAGATCCGGACGACCGAAACAGACTCTCGTCACTTACCGCACTTTGCGCTAATATGGGCGGAGGACTTTGCGGAATTTTGGTTCCGATTTTAACTACAGGCTCACTTGCACTGAAAGGCTCGGCGGTCTATGCCTATTCGGTTATAAGCGTTATAGTCGTCGTATCTTTTATTGTAATACAGTCGATAACACTCGTCGGCGTCAAGGAAGAACCCGAACAGAAATTGCCTACAGGCAACAGAGTAAGCCTCAAGCAAGTCATAGACGTATTCAAAAACAACGATCAGCTTCGTTGGATTTGTCTGGTGTTCCTTTTCACCCGTCTCGTACCCGGTGCTACGCTGACAATGTTCATTTACTTTGCATTCGGATATAACGGAACACTTTTGACGCTATTCTATGTTTTCAGCGGTATAGCGACAGTAGCGATAAACCTTTTCTATCCGTGGCTCAACAGACGCTTTTCGAGAAAACAGATGCTTAAATTGGGACTTATCGCTCAGATAATTGGCAACGTCTCACTGTTTCTTATCTATTTTCTTGTACCGAATGAGACATTTTCGTTTGTTATTCCGTTCTTTAACGCTGAGGTCACACTGAAATTTATACTCATGTCTGCGGTCTACATTTGTTCGGGTTTTGCGTCCACGACGTATTACATGGTACTTGTTATCTGTATCGCCAACACAACGGAGTACAACGAGTTTATAACCGGAGACAGAAACGAGGGTGTTATTTTCGCCACAAGAGCTTTTCTTGTAAAACTCGGTAACGCAATAACAACACTTTGTGCGATGATGTTTTATATTATCGTCGGCATCAGAGAGACTACCGACAAGATAGCCGAACTCGAACAGGCGGCAAACCTCGGAACGATAACAGGCGACGATAAACTGTCTCAAATAACACAGATTATCGCCCAAGTTCCCGATTACAAAACGTCGGCTCTTCTCATTCTCATAGCATTAACGCCGATAGTAACATATCTTATCGCTTACACCGTATTTGACAAAAAATTCAAAATCGACGAAGAATACTACGAAGAAATAACAGCAGAACTTGAAAAGAAGTCGGCAGGCTGATATTCGAGATTTGATAACCGAAGTCTCGCCTGAAGTTTCGGACGCAAAACAAATCGACATACAGACCCACAAACAAAAATTAAATATGACAGTTGCAACATACGGCAACTTAAAACGAAAACCGAGGGCATTAAGTCCTCGGTTTTCGTGCGTGCACTTCTCTTTGCTACTGTGTACGCAACAGCCGTAAGTTTGTACTCCGCTCATTTAATAACCGAAAATTTCCTCGTTTGGTTATATCCGCACCGAGCGATTTCAGGTAACGCCAACGCATATAAATCGTCACAAACATTACAAAATTCATAAAGTGTACGGTCGCTGTCCGAAAGCACTTTCGAGTCTGCGTGACGGCATATTACTGCGAGGTCGGAATTCAGTTTAATTTCTTTAATAACAGAAAGTCCGACTTCGTTTGTCGCCAAAACTTTGACATATGACGGCTGATAAAGTTGCATTTTTTTCGTCACGCCGAGATAGGCACAAAGCAAAATTCGTCTGATTTTGGCGTTCGTGTACCGCTTGCTTTTTATCTTATCGGAAAGTTCATCAAGACTTTTGGCGCTGTCGATTGCCGAACGTATCCTGTGTTCGAGGCCCTCGGTGACGTCGGCTATCGTGGCGAGTTCGCTTGCGGACAGGGTTCGAAGTTTTGACAAAATCGCAATTTCGAGCTTTTTCCCGTCCGCTGTTTCATTCGCTTGTACGGGGCAGGGGAGAAAATCGCAATGCTTTTTTTCACGAAGAAGTGAGCGTGCGTAAGACGCCGAAATAAAACCGTCTTTTTCGTGTTGCTCATCGTGTCCGACGCCCGTCCTTTCGATCCGTACAGGCTCAATGTCGCTGCCGAGAAATCTAAGCTGTTTAATGTATTCAAGTGCGAGTGTGTTGTTTGCACCGGAAAAAACTTCGCTGTCAGTCGCATTCGCTATGGCGTCGGGGTAGGAGAGACCCTCATCAAGAAGTGAGCGTATCTTTAATTTTGTGTTTTCACTTTCAAGCACATTTATCGCCGAAAAAATGTCGCTGAGCGAATTTTCAGCTCCGAAAAAAATTTTTTCGACGCAGCCGAGCCTGTCTATCATGCCGATAGCGCCTCTTGCGAAAGTTTCGGCTGTTCCCAATGAAAAAGGTACAGGAAGTTCTAACACGAGGTCGGCACCGTTTTTGACGGCGGCTTCGGCTCTTTTGTACTTGTCACATATAGCTATCTCGCCACGCTGAACGAAATTTCCGCTCATGATGCATACGAGCGCATCTGTACCCGATTTTTTGGCTTGATCGAGGAA
>CAZBXS010000126.1:0-4120 GCA_964495955.1 uncultured Faecalibacterium sp. | reverse complement strand
CCCGTTCTCGAACGGCGGCGTAGCGGCGACGATCCGTCGTGACGGCGCTGTTTATGAGGAGGAATATACCGAAAACGGTCTTAGAATGGTCGCAACGGTCGAGATAGATTTTCTTGAAAAGTATAAAGATTGGGTGCTGAGATTGTTTTGACGGCTTGAGCGAAGCGGGCGGGGTGCCGGGGCGCTTTGCGGGGCGGCAAGCAAATGCGTAGCGGTACACCGTGTGCGTGCCGCAAGGCACAGTACTAAGGCGTGCCCGAAGCATTTGCTCCGAAAGACGCTGGAATTCGAAATTTGCCGATGCTGACTTGGAAGTCACAGCTTAGACAAAAAGCAGGAGCATCAAGCATACAATTTTCGTACACTTTTTTCGCTACTACACACGCAGTCAATTTCCCTGCGGATAATCAAACGTGTGCATAAACCCGTCAAGTTCAACACTGCAAACGTCTCCGCCTATGACAATCCCGTCATAAACGAGTAAGTTTGCACGGATAATTCCGTCCGAGTTTTCCGAAGACGGATAGTTTTTGACTTCATATGTCCATTTTTTGACACGCTTGCCCTTGTATTTCGAAAGGTCTAAATTTTGCTGTTTTTGGATTTCGTTGTAATTTTCATAAGTTTCATCGAATTCTTCGGGAATTATCACTTCCGAGACTTCTATCGGGTCTTCACTTACTTCCCAACCGAACTGCGAAAGGAAAGCTATTCGGTCGGTGCTGTCGGCGGCTTTCATGCTTATGCCGTTTTTGACTGCTTCGTCCGTCTCGCCGTTCCCCGATATCAAAAAGTACGCACCGACGATGATAATAACAGCTATCAACGCACCGATGACGATCCTTTTTATATTGTCTTTTTTCATCGAAATTACGAACATAAAATCACCTCGTTAGTCAATATATATTAAATTTTACTGCGAATTATACATTTATCACCTTGCGGAAAGGAAGATTTACTTGATGTATATACCTTTTAATTCGAGAAATCGGCTCCATAAATCGAAATTCGGCGCTGTGCGTCAAGGCGAAACGGTCACTTTCAATGTCGTTTTGCCCAGAGAAATGAAATGTACAGGCGTCTCACTTGCTGTTCGAAACGACAGCGAGAAAGCCGAAGAATGCTTCTATAACCATTTTCGCTGGCTGAGAATGGAGGGCGAAAATGAGGAGTGGTGGACACTCGATTACACCCCGACCGAAACGGGACTTTGTTGGTACAGGTTCGAATGCTACACACCGTGGGGTGTCAATTATATTACAAATTACGGCAACGGTATAGGTACATTCGACCCGTTCGGAAAAGAATTTCAAATGACGGTATATTCCGACAAATTCGAAACGCCCGATTGGCTCAAAGGCGGAATAATATATCAAATCTTCCCCGATAGATTTTATTCATCGAAAGAAAAGCATTCATCTGTACCGAAAGACAGAATAATTCGCAACGACACAGACGGTGAACCGTTTTGGAGACCCGACGAAAACGGCAAAGTTAAAAACAACGACTATTTCGGCGGTGATCTCAAAGGCGTGAGAGAAAAATTACCGTATCTTGCGTCGATGGGCGTTAGCTGTATATACTTTAATCCAATCTTCGAAGCGAATTCAAATCACCGCTACGATACAGCCGACTACGGAAAAATAGATTCGCTTTTAGGCGATGAAACCGACCTTCAGACGTTGTGTAAAGATGCCGAAAAATACGGAATCAGTATAATTTTAGACGGAGTTTTCAGCCACACCGGCGACGACAGCGTGTATTTTAACAAGTACGGACGCTACAGGTCGCTCGGAGCGTATCAGTCGGAAAAATCCCCGTATTACAGTTGGTACAAATTTACGAAGTACCCCGACAAGTACAACTCGTGGTGGGGGATAGACATTCTTCCCGAAGTCGATGAGACGAACGACAGCTTTATAGATTTCATTTCGGGGGAGAACGGTATAGCGAGAAAGTGGCTGCGTTTGGGCGTCAGAGGCTGGAGATTAGACGTTGCGGACGAACTGCCGGACAAATTTCTCGATGCGTTCAGAGTAGCCGTTAAAGAAGAAAAAAGCGACGCACTGATACTCGGCGAAGTATGGGAAGATGCGTCAAATAAGTCAAGCTACGGCGAAAGAAGAAGATACCTTCTCGGCAAGCAGCTTGACAGCGTTATGAATTATCCTTTTGCCGATGCGGTGATTTCTTTTGTCAGAACGGGCATCGCCGAGGGATTTACGGACAAAATAATGACTGTGCTTGAAAACTATCCACCTCAGGTCGTGAATGTACTTATGAACCACATCGGAACCCATGATACCGCACGAGCGATAACGAGACTTGCAGGTGAAAGCTGTGAAAACAGAGGAAGACAGTGGCAGTCGGAAAAATCGCTTACTGCCGAGGAGTACGAAAAAGGCGTAAAACTTCTCAAAATCGCAAGCCTTATTCAATACACTTTGCCGGGCGTACCGTCGCTTTACTACGGCGACGAAGCCGGAATGCAGGGATACAAAGATCCGTTTAACAGAAAGTGCTACCCGTGGGGAAAAGAAAACGAAGAGCTTTTGTCTTGGTACAGAGAACTCGGTTCTTTCAGACGCACTCATTCGGTATTTGCAGACGGTGAATTTGTACCGGTAAGTGAAAAAGACGGCTGTGTGGCATATATCAGAAAATCGAAAGAAAAGGAAATTACGGTCATAGCTAACAGAAATGACTGCGATATAGACTACTACCTCAGCCGAAAGTGGCAAAAAGCTACGGCGTATTTCGGCGGAGAAATGTTTGACGGTGGGGTCAAAGTACCGGCACTGTCGGCGATAATACTTGAAATTAAGGAGACACAAATATGAGCGAATGGACAGAAGTCAGAATTACAATAGATGCGGAAAATGTCGATAAAGCAGGCGACATAGCCTCAATGGTCGTACCCTACGGAATTTATATCGAGGACTACACCGACCTTGAAAAGCAGGCATGGGAGATAGCACACATCGACCTGATAGATGAGGAACTTCTCAAAAAGGACAGAACCAAGGCGATTGTACATATTTATATTTCGCCCGAAGAAAGTCCTGCCGAAGCGGTGGCATTTTTAAGCGAGAGATACAGCGCCGAGGGTATAAAAAATGAAATCGACCTCATAGCCTGCCGTAACGAAGATTGGGAAAACAACTGGAAACAGTACTTTCACCCGATGCCCGTAGGCGAAAAACTGCTCATACAACCGCTTTGGAGAGACGAAGCCGAAAGCGGAGACAGAAAAATGCTGAAAATCGAACCGGGTCTTGCGTTCGGTACAGGCTCACATGATACGACAAGACTTTGTCTTGAGACGCTCGAAAAGTATGTCGAAAGCGGAAAGACCGTACTTGACATCGGTTGCGGAAGCGGCATTTTGTCAATAGCGTCACTTCTTTTAGGCGCAGACAGTGCCGTCGGAGTTGACATTGATCCGCTTGCAGTCAAAACGGCAAAAGAAAACGGCGAACTCAACGGATTCAACGAACCGAAATTCACCGTATACGAGGGTAATTTAGTCGACAAAGTCAGCGGTACATATGACATAGTCGTTGCGAATATTGTTGCGGACGTTATAATGCTTTTCTGCCGTGACGCAGGGAAATTTATGAAAGAGGACAGCGTGTTCATAACTTCGGGAATAATCGACACGAGAGAAAAAGACGTCCTCGAAGCGTTCGAAAAATATAATTTTGAGGTACAGGAAAGATACGAAAAATCCGGCTGGCTCTGCTTTGTGGTGAAGCATTGCAGTTAAATCCGAACCCGCCTAAAACGGCGTATTTTCGTCTCTTTACGGCTTAAATCCACTCGCAATGCGGAAGCCTGTCTTC
This sequence comes from uncultured Faecalibacterium sp., assembly GCA_964495955.1. Classification (GTDB taxonomy): domain Bacteria; phylum Bacillota; class Clostridia; order Oscillospirales; family Acutalibacteraceae; genus UBA6857. Next base: position 278 of record CAZBXS010000126.1, on the reverse strand, counting down.
CTGTCTTTGCACCGTAAATCCCTCGAAACTCCATCCGTTTTAGGTCGAAGAATTTGTTTTGAGGTAATCGGATGCAGATGCAAGGCAAAAGCGGAGCAAATCCTGACGGATTTGCGAGCATTTTAACGCAGCAGATGCGCCGAGGAGCCAAAACAAATCGGGTTCGGATTTGACTTCAATGCCTAGGCATAAAACATTCGAACACAATACGGTTTTTTAAGGTATATTTCCGCCAATACTGCGTTGGAAATCCTCGCAAGGCGTCAGCCTTGCTTGCG
>CAZBXS010000125.1:0-4174 GCA_964495955.1 uncultured Faecalibacterium sp. | reverse complement strand
AGCGTGTCGAGCTGACTGACCTGCCGATTGTCGAAAAGAAAAGTACAGACACCCCCGACGATAAGTAAAACCTATCCCCCGTTTTTTCGGGGGATTTTGTTTTTGTTGTTGACAATATCACGGTATCGTGATATAATGCCATTGGAAAGGAGTTGATAGTATGCCTGTTTTGTCAAGGTTTTACGGAATTGTTATCAGAATGTATTTTTTGCAAAGTGAGCATAATCCGCCCCATATACACGCAATATATAACGATGATGTTGCCGCTATTGATTTTATGACCGGTGAAGTTCTTGAGGGTTATTTGCCACCAAAGGCTATGAATATGGTATCGGAATGGATATCAATTCACCGCAGTGAGCTTCAAAATATTTGGGAAACACAAGAGTTTAAAACTTTATCCCCATTAGAATAAGGAGGGAAAATATGTTTCACAAAATCAAAGCTGTTTCACCTCTTCCGGAGTACAGGCTCAGTGTGCAGTTTTCCGAAGGTGTGACCAAGATTTATGATGTAAAGCCGTTGTTTGAGAAAATTTCGGCATTTAAGGCACTGGAAAACAGTACGGATTTTGAAAGTGTTTATGTTGATGTCGGGGGTTACGGCATCGTTTGGAACGATGAGGTCGACCTTTCGTGCGATGAGCTGTGGGAAAACGGAGTGCAGGTCAAAACCCCGTTTGACAACTTGATAGCCTTTTCGGACGCAACTGTGCTTTGGGAGCTTAACGAAAGTACACTAAGAAAGGCGATTTCCTACGGAAAGCTCGTCAACGGTGTCGACGCTTGCAAATTCGGAAAGCAGTGGGTCGTTTCCGTCGATGCTATGAAGCGTGAATACGGGAATCCCGATTTTCGATAAGGCGACCCCCGCCGAGTTCACAATCCGTCTACATTTTCAACAATTTTCTTTGATGTACTTGTTGACGGGGTACAAAATGTTGTGGTTTTCGCTGACGGCAAGTTCGGATTTTCGATTTTATTGGACAATTTCGACGAAAGCGTAAAAGTTTCAAGAAATAAATTGAACATTATCCCCATTCGACAGGAAAGTATTAAGGGAAATTAAAGTGTAGTGTTTTTGAATTTTTTTTGAATAAAAGGTTGACAAGTTTAAAAATGTATGATATTATACAGGCGAAAGAAGAGCTTAGGTTCTTCAATTTAGAATTATGAAAGGAGATTACTACAATGAAGTTTGATTTTGCTAAGATTTGGGCAGTTATCGATCAGCTTTTCAGAGCTCTCTGGGAGAAATTCAAGGGCTTCGAAATCGGTGGCGACGCTGAATAATTAGAACTTAACTAATTATCTTTTATCAAACAACAGAAGGGAGGCAAATATCAATGACACTTGAAAACTTTAAGGAGTTCTTCAGAGCTATCTACAACCTCATCCTCTACATCTTCAAGAAGGAAACAGGCTGGGACGGCACAGACGCTGAATAATTAAAACATAATTTTTGACACTCGAGTGTTAAAAAGAACGCTCCACCCGAAAGGGTGGAGCGTTTTGCGCTTCCGAGCTTCGCTCAATTCGAAATTCGGAGTTCGAAATGCGGAATTGTTTTGTTTTTGGTTTGTGGGTGAGTACCCCTCTGTCGAGGCTCTGCCTCGACATCTCCCCTTTCAGAGGCGACAAGGCTCGCTTCGCTCGCTGTTCGGATTTTCGGTTGGTGCGGGTTGTTTGTAATTACTTCTACAACCGTCATTCCCTCAGTCAGCTACGCTGACAGCTCCCTTTGCACAAGGGAGCCTTTGAGTACTGAGTTTCGGTCTGTGGGGTTGGGGTTGGGTTGTGCTTTTAGTCGGTCTTGGCTCACCTAAAGGTGAGACGAGGGCGACTACGTTTCCGAGCGTAGCTAACAACGGCTGTTCGCAGACTGACAAGTACATCAATTCCGAATTTTGCATTTTGAATTTCGAATTTAAAAAGTTGCATTTATTCGCATTTTAGTGTATACTAACATTGATGAAAGGAGGAATGGCAAATGTGCACTCAAAATCAACTTCAACAAGTTCTCGAAGCTGTAGCGAGCGATGCAAAAACGGTACTGAGTGAAAAGCTCGACTGCGTTATCCTGTTCGGCTCTTATGCACGTGGAGATTATGACAGCCAGTCCGATATTGATGTGATGATATTAGCCGATATTGATAACTGCGATGTCAACAGTTATACACGGCAAATTTACGACAAGATTTATGAACGTGAAACAGAAGTTGATTGCGTTCTGTCGCTGTGTATTGTACCGCAAGACAGGTTCTACAGGTTCAAGGAAATTTTGCCATTCTACCGAAATGTCGACAGGGAGGGAATCAGAATTGCAAGCTGAGGATAAAGTGGCTCTCTCAAAGATAAGACTTGATACCGCTAAAGAGTGTCTTAGGGATTCGGATATTTTATTACAATCCGAAAGCTATAAGGCAGCTGCCAACCGTTCGTATTATGCTGTATTTCACGCAATGAGAGCGGTTTTGGTGTTCGATGAATTTGACAGCAAAAAACATTCGGGCATCATCGCCGAATTTAGAAGAAGGTACATCAAAACAGGTATTTTCACTTCCGAAATTTCAAAAATAATCGACATTCAGTTCAGTGCAAGGTCTCACAGCGATTACGACGATTTTTACATCATATCCAAAGAGGAAGCGATAAACGGACTGCACGAAGCGGAAAAAGCCGTCGCCGAAGTGGAAAAATATTTGAATGAGTTTTACGGTAGGTGACGGTAGCTCTTCTCCCTTAAAAATATCTTTATATCGTCCTTGCCCCTGCCCTCGTAGAAATTTACGAGTTTTCTTCTAAACTGAGGAACCTCGCTTTCCGGTATCACGAGCAGTCCACCTGCGTGAGATATAAGATAATGATTTGCGAATATGACGGCGGCACGCTTGTTGCCGTCGTTAAATATTTGTGCTTTCATACAGTACAGGCACAGTTCTATAGCAACATCGACGGTTGGTATTTTCCGTGCAACGATTTCGGCTATATTTTCCTTTACTACGCTTTCAATCGGTATCGGCGGTTTGTAGGTCGTTCCGCCGATTGCAACGGGAACGCCTCTTATTCTTCCGCCGTTTTCGAAAAAGCCTTCGTTGACGAGCTTTGCGATGTGTGAAAGTACAGAGAAGTCACTGCCAAACTGCAAGACGTCTTTGTCGAGGATAAATTCCCATGCGTGCTTTAAATTGAGAATTTTTTGTACGTCGGACGCTCTGACATTGTTGACAATACCGTTTTCGATAATGTCCTCGGTCTGAGGAAATGTCGTTGCCACGCCCTCCAATATTGCTTGGTCGTATATGATGTTTTTCATATTCAGGCGAGCAAAATCAAGATTGAGAATTACTCGGCTGTCGAGCTCATTTTCACAAAAGCCGAGCTGTGCGAGCTGTTTTTCAATCTGTCTGATAGCTTTTTTCATCTCACGTGCTTCTCGATTACTTCGAAGCAATACTTCATAAAGTGCGTCGGAATAAACATCGACATATGTCGACGACACACGGCTACCTATTCTCTTTCTGACGTATAGATATTTTCCGCTTTCGTTTTCTTTTACTTCGGGCGTTCCGTCGTAGGACAATAATTTGAGCCTTGCAAGGCAATCTGCACGTCGGTGTAACAGCTCTTGTATTTCATTTAAGTTGTTCATATTTTCTCTCCTTTAGGGAACATTTATATGATTATTATACCCGTTTGTTCCCTAATTTGTCAACACTTTAGGGAACAAATCGTAGATTTTTACTTCGATTTGTTCCCTAAAATTATCCCGAATTCGCTTTCGTGTCGAAAAGTGTAAATTTTAAGGAAACTTTCGTGTAATTTAGTGTAAATTTTAGCTTAAAAAGTGTTGATTTTGACACGAATATTTGTTATACTGTTTTCGGTGATAGAAATGTATAGAAAAATTATGAGCTTTTTGGAAGCGTGGAAAGAAAGCGAACACCGCAAGCCCCTTATTTTGCAAGGAGCAAGACAGGTTGGCAAAACCTACTCCGTTTTGGAATTCGGTCGCAAGGCTTATGAAAATGTAGCGTACTTCAACTTTGAAACCAATCCAAAGCTGAATGAAACCTTTGAGGAAAACATCAGCCCCGATTATCTGATACCGATTTTATCTCATATCGCAGGTCAGACTATCGTAAAAGAAAAAACGTTGATTGTATTTGACGAGG
>CAZBXS010000124.1:0-4234 GCA_964495955.1 uncultured Faecalibacterium sp. | reverse complement strand
GATGTTCGTTTGTCTCGACAGGTAAAAATATGAATTACTACAAACATTCGGTTGAACTCGATGTCGAAAAATGTACGGGTTGCACGACCTGCATAAGACACTGCCCGACGGAAGCGATAAGAATAAAGGACGGTCACGCTCATATAAACACCGACCGCTGTATCGACTGTGGCGAATGTATCAGAGTGTGTCAGCACAAGGCGAAAAAAGCGATGTGTTCGAAGTTCGAACATTATTTGCACTACAAATGGAAAATCGCCCTGCCTGCGCCTGCACTCTTCGGTCAGTTTGACGGACTTGAAGATGTCAATTTCGTCATACAGGGTCTTCACGATATCGGATTTGACGATGTATACGAAGTCGCCAAAGCCGCCGAGCTCGTATCTGCTTACACTCGGCTGTACTTGAAAATGGAGGGCATAAAAAAACCGGTCATCTCGTCGGCATGTCCCGTCATTTCGAGACTTATAGCACTTCGTTTTCCGTACTTGAAAGACAACGTAATGCCGATTTTACCGCCGATGGAAATTGCCGCTATCTTAGCAAGAGAGAGGGCAAAGAAAGAGCACCCCGAACTTCGTGACGAAGATATCGGAATATTCTTCATATCTCCCTGTGCGGCGAAAGTCAGCTACATAAGAAACGGCTACGGAGACTACAAAAGCAACATTAACGTCGTCGTAAGTCTGAGCGAAATATATTTTCTCTTGGTCTCGGCGATGAAAAAAGACAAAGCGCCCGAAAAAGAGACCGAAGCCGGAGTTATCGGTATCGGTTGGGCGACGAGTGGCGGAGAAGCGTCTGCTCTTTTTAATGACAGATATCTAGCTGCCGACGGTATCGAAAACTGTATACAGGTTCTCGATCAGATAGAAAACGGAAATATCCCTCAGCTTGAATTCGTCGAACTTAATGCGTGCATAGGCGGTTGCGTGGGCGGTGTTATGACGATAGAAAATCCGTTCATAGCCAAAACCCGATTACAGACAGTCAGACGCTATATGCCGGTGTCGCAAAATCACCTTTCGGCTGACGGACAATTCGTTCCCGAGGAGTATTTTCTCAACACATTTCCGTCCTACACGCCCATAAACAGACTCAGCAGTAATATGAGCGAATCGATGAGAATGATGTCCGAAATTCAGCGCATAAGGCAGACCTTACCCGGTATCGACTGCGGAGCCTGCGGTTCACCGACCTGTAGGGCCTTCGCCGAAGATCTCGTCAGAGGAAAGATACCCGCTGACAGCTATTGCATCGTTCTTGAAAACGAACAAAGAAAAAGCGGCAAGGAGGAATAAAAATGACAGTCAACGAGCTTGCGGTAGTCTGCGGCTTCGAAAAGGTCGCATTGCCCGACGGAGAAAAGCAGGTCACCTGCGGATACTGCGGAGACCTTCTCAGCTGGGTAATGGGCAGAGCGAAAGAAAACTGCGCGTGGATAACGATAATGTCCAACGTTAACATAGTGGCGGTTGCCGCCTTAGCCGACGTCGGCTGTATTGTGCTTGCCGAAGGGGTTACGCTTGACGAAAGCGTTATCAAAACGGCTGACGAAAAGGGCATAAACATTCTTTCAACCGAGCTTTCCGCCTACGACGCCGCTGTTATGATAAGCCGAAATATATAATGAATAAGTATTACTACGATCTTCACGTTCATTCGTGTCTGTCGCCCTGTGCGGACAATGATATGACACCGAACAATATTTGCGGTATGGCGGTCTTGGGCGGGCTTAACATAGTCGCTTTGACCGACCACAACAGCTGTAAAAACTGCCCGGCATTTTTTGAAGCGGCGAAGAAAAACGGCATTATTCCCGTTGCGGGAATGGAGCTGACAAGCGCAGAGGACATACACGTGATATGCCTTTTCGAAAAGCTTTCGGACGCGATGGAATTTGATGAATTTGTCGAAACGAAAAGGGTGAAGATCAAAAACCGCGTCGACATTTTCGGCGACCAGCTCATTTTAGACGAACAGGACAATGTTATCGGTACAGACGAGTATCTTCTCTCAAATGCAACCGAGCTGACGGTTGAAGAAATACCGTCTGCCGTCAAAAATTTTCGGGGAATTTGCTACCCTGCGCACGTTGACAGACAGGCGAACGGAATTATCGCAACGCTCGGAGCTTTTCCGAAGGAGCTGGATGTGAATTGCGCCGAGTTTCACGAAAAGGAAAAAATCGCGAAGTACAAGGAGACGTATTCGGTGCTGGAAAGCAAAATCGCCGTTGTCTCATCGGATGCTCACTATCTTTGGGACATAAGAGACAAGGATGCGTTTTTTGAGCTTTGCGACGAGCCCTATTCGTCAAAAAAGGTGAGACACGAGCTGTTTAAGCTGTTACGAGGTGAAAGAGAATGAAGGAACTGTCACTGAATATTCTCGACATAGCTCAAAATTCCGTCAAGGCGAATGCCGACAGGATAGACATAATCATAGACGAAACGGACGAAACGCTGTCTTTTTCGGTTGAGGACAACGGAACGGGAATGACGCCCGAGTTTTTAAGAAGCGTTACAGACCCGTTTTGCACCACAAGAACAACGCGAAAGGTCGGCTTGGGGATACCGCTTTTGAAATTGGCGGCTGAGCAGACAGGGGGAAAAGTCGAGATAACATCGAAGGACATTGCTTCCTTCCCCGAAAACCACGGAACGAAAACGAGCGCGTTGTTTTATAAAAATCACGTGGACTTTACTCCGCTGGGTGACATCGTTTCGACTGTTACCGCTTTGATACAGGGTCAGCCCGATATCAGCTGGAGCTTTGTCCACAAAATAAACGGAAAAGCCGTCGAGCTGCGCACGGACGAAATGAAAGAGATACTCGGCGATATACCGCTTAGTTCATTTGAAGTCATTTCGTGGATAGGGGAGTACCTTAAAGAGCAGTACGGCGAAATATACGGTAACAATTAAATAATATAGAAAGGAATAAAATTATGAAGTCATTAGCAGAGCTTGCGGCAATTAAAGAAAAAATGCAAAACAAGGTCGTAATGCGTGAGGGCACAAGCGACATTCGTGTCGTAGTAGGTATGGCGACCTGCGGTATCGCGGCGGGCGCAAGACCCGTTCTTAACGCATTTGTCGAGGGTGTCGAAAAGGCAGGCCTTTCGGGAAAAGTGACTGTTACGCAGACAGGCTGTATAGGCATTTGCCAATATGAGCCGGTAGTCGAAATTTTCGAAGCCGGAAAGGAAAAGGTGACTTATGTTAAAATGACCGAAGAAAAGGTCAAGGAAGTCATCGAAAAGCATCTCAAGGGCGGTCAACCCGTAGCCGAATACACAAAACTCGGCTGATAATTTAAATACGGTTAAAATTGTCTGATTTTTTGGAGGTATAAATTTATGATTCGTGCTCAAGTACTGATATGCGGCGGAACAGGCTGCACATCTTCGGGCAGCGCAACTCTTATAAAAGAGTTCGAGGAGCAGATAAAAGCCCATGATCTTGAAAATGAAGTCAAGATCGTCAGAACGGGTTGCTTCGGACTTTGCGCTTTAGGCCCGGTCGTTATCGTCTATCCCGACGGTACATTCTACAGCCGTGTTGAAAAAGACGATGTCAAGGAGATAGTCTCCGAACATCTTCTCAAAGGCAGACAGGTCGACAGACTTGTATATAAAGATGTCGGTGAGGACTTCGTTGAGGAGTCTCACAAGATAGTTTCACTTAAAGATACCAACTTCTATAAAAAACAGCACAGAGTTGCTCTTCGCAATTGCGGTGTTATCAACCCCGAAAGCATTGACGAATACATAGCCGTTGACGGCTATCAGGCTTTGGGTAAGGCATTGACCGAAATGACACCCGAAGAAGTTATCCAAGTCGTTAAAGATTCCGGTCTTCGTGGAAGAGGCGGCGGAGGATTTCCGACCGGCTTAAAATGGAGTTTTACGGCGGCTAACAAAGCCGATCAAAAATATGTTGTCTGTAACGCCGACGAGGGTGACCCCGGTGCGTTCATGGATCGTTCGGTTCTCGAAGGCGATCCGCACTGTATAGTTGAAGCTATGGCAATATGCGGTTACGCAACGGGTGCAAGCGAAGGATATGTCTATGTCCGTGCGGAGTATCCCATAGCGGTCGAAAGACTTCAAAAAGCTATAGACGATGCCAGAGAGTACGGACTTTTAGGCAAGAACATATTCGATTCGGGTTTTGATTTCGACCTTCATATTCGCCTTGGCGCAGGTGCATTCGTCTGCGGTGAGGAGACG
>CAZBXS010000123.1:0-4237 GCA_964495955.1 uncultured Faecalibacterium sp. | reverse complement strand
CTGTCAGCGTAGCTGACTGAGGGATTGTCGGACACAGAACGAATTACAAGCAAAGCAGAAAACTCCCGTCGCACCTAAAAGTGCAACGGGAGTTACTTTGTACGATTATATAAATCTAATCTTCATCCGCAAACCGAAAATCAAGATAATTCCGAATTTCGAATTTCGCATTTCGAATTTTCAAAGAACGCAAACGCTTTTTCTGCGTCGGCGTAGCCTTTTTTATAAAGTGCGTCGAGTTTTTCTTTGTCTTTCGTCAAGGTCGATACGCCGAGTACGTCGTCGGGACAGATTATCACTACTTTTCCGTCCCTTTCAAGCTCTAACGCCTGCTCTACCGAACGGTTGTACAGCTCGTTGTGTTCCCTCATGGCTTTGGCGAAATTCGGATATTTTTTGTCAAGTACCATTGCGCCGACGAGGTCACGTGTACTTTTTTCAAGCGGAGCGATAGGCTTTGTGAGGATTATGACCAGCTTGTCACAGCCGTCCGAAAACGCTTTTTCGAACGGTATCGGGTCGGACAAACCTCCGTCGTAATATACGCCATCGCCTATTTGTACAGGCGGACAAATTACAGGCAGGCAAGACGATGCCATGAGGACGGTGTAGTCGTCCTGCGACATGTCGTTTATGTCGAAATAATGCGGTTTTCCCGTTACGGCGTCCGTTGCGACAACTCGAATTTCGCCGTTGTACTTTTTCATCTGTTCATAATCGAGAGGGTTGAGACCGCCCGAATTGCTCAATACACCGTAGACGTATTTTAAATCAAGATAAGTGCCTTTTTTGAGTATGTTCTGCACGCTCATGTAGTCCTTGTGAGACGGATATTCGGTGTAGAATTCATAGTTTCGCCCTTTTTGACCGGCGGTGTACGATGCGACATTTGCACTGCCTGCCGAAACGCCGATGCAGTAGTCGAAAGTAATACCCTCGTCGATAAATCTGTCGAAAATTCCGGCACCGTAAATGTCACGAAGTCCTCCGCCGACGTCGATTATTCCGATCATTTTTCCTCCCTCTTTTTCGTACAGGCTGACCGTACCGAAAATTCAGGCGGTCTGTTCACAGTCGCATGTACAAAAAATTAAAAATTATTATATCTTCGATATAGTAACATTATGTGCCGAAATTGTCAACAATAAAAATTAGAAATTATTATTTTGAATGTACAGGCGAAGTTTTAGCGATTGAGCTATTGTTTTTTTCTTTGTAAGGCTGTATAATTATATAAATAATCGAAAGGTAGGCTGAAATTATGAAAAAAAGATATGCCGCACTCGGCGTAGCGGGTGCACTTGCCGCAGTTAATGCAATAAGAGCCGCAAAATTCACGCCGGAAAAACACGAAACGGAAGTTTTGGAAGATGAACACATAAATGTTGACAGATATCGCAAGCACCTGAGCGAAGCGATACAAATAAAAACGGTATCTCACGTCGATCCGAACGAGGCCGACTGGGCGGAATTTGACAAGTTCCATGAATTTTTGAGAAACGAATATCCGCTTATCACGAAAAATCTTTCGGTCGAAACAGTCGGCAGAAAGAGCCTTATTTACCGCTGGGCAGGAAAAGATCCCTCGCTTGAGCCGATAGCTCTTTTGAGCCACCAAGACGTCGTACCCGTTGAAGAGGGTACAGAACACGAGTGGACGCACCCCGGATTTGACGGCGTAGACGACGGCGAATTCATTTGGGGCAGGGGCGCTCTTGACATGAAAAACCATCTTATAGGCGTTATGGAAGCCGTTGAGGCGTTGCTCGAAGACGGATTTGAACCCGAAAGAGATGTGTATTTGCTGTTTGGCGATAATGAAGAAGTTATGTCGACAACGGACAGTGGCGCTATGACTATAGTCGAGACGCTCAAAAACAGAGGAATTCACCTTGACAGCGTTCTCGATGAGGGCGGTGCAATGCTTCCCGTTAATATCAAGGGCGTTATTGATGACAAAGTACTTGCAGGTATCGGTATCGCCGAGAAAGGTTACGCCGATTTCGAAGTCTCTCTCAGAGGTCACGGCGGTCACTCCTCACAGGCGCCGAAACATACCGCAATAGGTAAAATGGCAGACGTAATAAAGGATATCGAAGACCACCAGTTTAAGTCTCACCTGTCCGACAATGTTTTTGAGCTGTTCACCGAGATAGGCAAAAACTGCACATACCCGGTAAGACTTGTTACTTGCAATCTGAAGTTCTTGAAGCCTGTACTTGTCGAAGTGATGAAACAGATACCCCCTGCGGCATCGTTCATTCGTACCACAACAGGCATCACAATGGCTGAGGGTAGCCCTGCGGCGAATGTACTTCCGCAGAAAGCGTCGATTACAATTAACTTCAGAATGATGCCCGGAACGACAGTAGAAGATGTCGAAAAGCACATAAGAAAAGTTGTACGCAACAAGGACATCGAAGTAAAACTTCTCAAAGGCAAAAACCCGTCATCGTTCTCTCCGACAGATTCACGCTCTTTCAATATTATAAAGAAACTTGCCACAGCGTCGAATGAGAACACGATAGTCGCACCGTTTCTTGTAATGGGCGGTACAGACGCCTATCACTATCAGCCGATATGTGAAAATGTTTACCGTTATGCGCCGTTTAGAGCAAGCACCGAACTTCTTCTGACAACTCACGGAACAAACGAAAGACTTCCGATCGACTGCATCAACGACAGCGTATCCTTCTTTAAGAGATACATTCGTCTTGCTTCGGCAAAATAAATTAAAATCAGCATAAAAAACAGCACACGAATCGAGGTTCGTGTGCTGTTGAACTTTATTTTTAATGATTACCGATCAGCCGCTGCAAGAATAACCGCCGTCGACTACTATAGAAGTGCCGTTGACGAAGTTAGCGTAATTCGATGAAAGGAACAGCGTCGCACCGACGATATCTTCGGAGACCGCTAAACGCTTGAGCGGATTTCTCAGCGTGACATAGCCGAGCCAACGTTCGTTTTTCTTGGTTTCCGCTATTAAGGGCGTGTCAACGAAGCCGGGACATACGCAGTTGACCAAAATTCCGAAACGTGCCCATTCTGCAGCGAGAGACTTTGTCATCTGCATAACACCGCCTTTACTCGAACTGTAGGCTACAGCACTGGGAATACCCATAATTCCGCCGAGAGAACACATATTGACAATTCTTCCGCCTCTTTTTTCGGGTATCATAAATGCGTTGGCGATTGCCTGCGAGACGAAAAACTGAGCCGAAAGATTGAGTGAAATAACTTTTGACCAGCCTTCTTCCGTTTCGTTGATACTGTAGACATCTCTGCCGACGCCGGCGTTATTTATGAGAATATCGACCGAAACGCCTGTACTTTTGATTTCTTCGACGAGTTTTTCGATATCTTCTTTCTTGGTCAAGTCCGCTTTTACAGCGAAAACTTTCTGTTCGGGGTACTGGGAAGTCATCTTCTCACAGCACTCTGTGAGTGCTTTTTCGTTGTAATCGACCATGAAAACATTTTTTGCACCGTTTTGTAAAAGTCCGTCGACCACTTCGAGACCTATTCCGCCCGCCGCACCGGTGACAACTGCCGTTTCACCGGAAAGTTTAAATTTGTAATCCATATTTGCCTCCGTTTCGCCGTTATAGGCGTAATAAAAATTTAACAATATTCATTGTAGCACAATCCTTTCCTTCTTGCAACAAAAATAAACAGATAACTTTTAATATAAATAATTCCCGCCTTGCACTTGACAAAGGCGGGAATGTTGCATATAATGTAAATGGAAAGGGCACTGCGGATAAGCGGTTACGCCCTCAAGTGTTTATTTTGAAAATAAATCGCCACTTTTCGAGCTGCTGGCGGTTTATTTTTTTTATGCTCAGTATGTAACCTGTAGCGAAGATCAGTATTAAGATGACCAAGGCATAAGTTTCTAACATAGCATCACCCCCTGAACATAATTTCAGAGGGCTGTGCCCTCTGAAAGAGGACGAACCGCCTACCGTTATTGCAGTACCCCGAGAACATTGTTATGATACAACGTTCTCTGAAACACACCGATTTAAACCGGATATGTCTCTTGGAGTATTGTAGCACAAGTTGCTCATTTATGCAATATAAACAGCAGATATAAATAATTCCCGCCTCGCACTTGACAAAGACAGGAATGTTGCATATAATGTAAATGGAAAGGGTACTGCGGATAAGCGGTTACGCCCTCAAATTTTCTTAGTTAAAAAATAACTGCCGAATTTTTGAAGAGTGCGGCGGT
>CAZBXS010000122.1:0-4306 GCA_964495955.1 uncultured Faecalibacterium sp. | reverse complement strand
GGCAAAAAGCTCGTCGAATACGGTCTCATAGTCAGAACTTGGGGCAACATCAGTTGCAGAATAAGCGACACGCAGTTTGTTATAACTCCGTCCGGAAAGCCGTATGAAACGCTCACACCGGACGATATCGTAACCGTAAATATTTCGGATCTGTCATACGAGGGCGACATAAAGCCGTCAAGCGAAAAGGGCATTCACGCTCAGTGCTATGCATTAAGACCCGAAACCAATTTCGTCATTCACACTCACCAAATGAATGCGTCCATAGTCAGCGCACTCGGTCAGGACGTACGTGGCATCGACGGCAGGAGTAAGGAGATCATCGGTGACGAACTTGTAATGGGCGGTTACGGATTACCCGGAACAAAAACGCTCAGAGAGGGTGTTATTTCCGCTCTTAAGAGAACAAATTCGAAAGCCGTTATCATGGCTCACCACGGCGCACTTTGCTTGGGTAAAGATTTCGATGACGCCTTTGCGGTGGCAAACGAGGTCGAATTAGTATGCGCTAAATTTGTACTCAGAAAGTACAAAGACGTCACAGGCAAAGCGGCTGACTCATTAGAAGCCGTTGCCAAGTACATCGGCGACAAATTCAGAACAGGCGACCAGGCTGTACAACTTGAAAAGTACGACAGCAAAAGAGACGGCGAAGTAATGGTTCTGCTCTCGAAAGACGGCGAAGAGGTACTCAAAATCGACTTCGACTGTCCGCCCGACAACGAGGAGATCCCACGTGAAGCGGCGGTACATATGAGTGTGTACAACAGCCGAAAGGACGCAAATTACGTCATTCACTCTGACTTGCCCGAAGTACATGCAATGTCAATTCGAGGAAAGAAGCTCAAGCCGTTGCTCGACGATTTTGCACAGATAGCCGGTTCAACGGTTAAGTGCATCGCATACAAGGACAGCGACCGAGTTGTCAAGAAAATCGGCAGAGCCTTCAAAGGCGGAAGAAACGCCGTACTTCTCAAGGACAACGGCGCACTGTGCTGCGGAAAGGATAAGTTCAACGCAGAGGCAGCCGAAATCGTTGTCGACAAGAACTGCAAGGCATACATTGGCGGTGAGCTGTTCGGAAAAATTGACCCGATCAACGCAATCGAGTCAAAATTGATGAACATAGTCTACCGTGTGAAGTATTCCAAGCAGGCGGAATGAAGTGAGAGCGTATAGCTTGTAAATAGTTTTAATAATAAAACACACCACCCGCCCCGATAAAAGTCGGGGCGGGGCGTGTGTTTTATGGATACGGTTTGGTGTTGCTGTAGGCTGAATTGCTGTTTGCATAGAACTTTTTGCTGATTCGAAATTTTTTGAACCCAGGGGTATCGAACCCCTGAGTTCAAAGCGTGCACTCGCTATACTACTGCGCACGCAACGGCGGACTTTGTCCACTACCTAAGCTGTTTAAAATCAACCGTAAACAACCGGCGTTTCGTGAAAACACGAAACGCCGTCTGACTTTAATTTTTATAAAACTTTACCGCCGTTTGCAGTCTTACAGGTACAAAATTTTGATTTTTAAATGACGATTCAGTCAATAAAGTGCGTCGAAACTCTTTCTTCCTGTTCGGGTAAGCCGTATTTTTCTTTTCCGAGTGCGATACTTTTGATAAGAAACGCCATGTTTCTTGCGAGGGTTCGCATTGTCTGTTTTCCCTCTTCGTCTCGGTCAGCTTCACCCTTTTCACGTCCGTGGATACTGTTCCAATACTGGCTTGATGCTATGGGCATGTTCGATATTGTGAAGTACTTGTTGAGTTCATCGAATGTCGAGGAGCAACCTCCACGCCTTGCGCACACTACACTTGCGCCGACTTTCATGCTTTTGTCGAATGATGTACTGTAAAACAGGCGGTCGAGGCAAGCTATGAGCGTTGCGTTCGCCGAAGCGTAGTAGACGGGGCTTGCGACAACCAAACCGTCTGCTTCTTCGAATTTCGGTGCTATCTCGTTGACCGCATCGTCAAAAACGCACTTTCCTATTTTTTCGCACTTTTCGCACGCAATACAGCCTCGAATGTCTCTCGTACCTATTTTTACTACTTCGAAATCAATGCCTTCGCTTTCGAATACCTTTTTCATTTCGTCCAAGGCTATGCTGGTGTTTCCGAAAGCTCTCGGACTTGAATTTATCGCTAAAACTTTCATATTTCTTCCGTAGCGTTGCCGTCTTTCGATTTTTCTACCGACTTTCCGGCGTTTGCCAGTGCCATTTCCTGTACTTGTTTATCTGTAAGGTCATAGAACTTCCAGATCACCCAAGCGATTGCCCAGCCGATAGCGGGAAGCATTATGTACAAGAACCAAAGAGCACCGAGAGCCTGCGGAGTCTGAGTTACACCGCTTGCGGCAAGCTCGTCGAAGTTGCTGACCGTAACGCTGACCCAGCCGAAGAGACCGAGAATGAGAAGCGGAAGAGAGCTTGAAACAGCGCTCGTGAGCTTCGCCATGAATGTCTGAATTGAGAATGTGATACCCTTTGCGTTGATGCCTGTTGTGTACAGACCGTATTCTGCACAGTCGGGAGTAAACAGGAAGAGCATAACGCCGACGATTGATACCGGAACGGAGCGGATACCGTAAAGTATAGCGAACAAGATGAAGTTATTATATCCGACAAAGTATATAACAACGCTCAAAACGATCGACAGGAGTGTACAGAATCTGAATATTTTCATCTTGTCGAACTTTCTTATAAGCGACGGTACAAGCAAGGAGCATATAAGTGACGGTACGATACCGATAGCCTGTACCAAAAGAGAAAGCTGAGAATTGTTGAAAAGATAGAACGCTGCGAAAAGGTTCAAAGCCGCAGCTACGTTTGCGCCTGAGTAGAAGAAGTATCCCAAGTAGTAAATGAGGAGGTACTTGTTATGAATAAGATAGCTGAACATTTTCTTGAGTGTGAACTCTTCTTCCTGATCGCCGACGTATCTTTCTTCGAGTTTGAAGCAAGCCGGTGTCATCGTAATAATAGCAACAACAGCGCAGCAAATCGCAACGACGGTGTAGTTGAGTTTTACCTGCTCACTGACAAGTACAGTCGCCAAAATAACTGCGATACCCGATCCGATACCGCCCCAAATGCTCTTGTAGGACAAAACGGAGTTTCTTTCGTCGAGGTTTTCGGTCATAGCGGTGATGATACCGAAGATGGGTACGTCGCAAAGTGTATACGCCGTATCCCAAAGTATGTACGAAACGGCAAGCCATACGAGCTTGGCGGTGGTACCGAGTGTGGTGGGGATAGCGAAAAGAAGAATTGTCGTCAGGGGAATAAATACAAGCGACACTTTCAACCACGGCAGGAACTTCTTGCCGCTTTTGAACTTGGCTTTGTCGAATATAACGCCGAAAATAGCATCGTTTACAGCGTCCCAAACTTTAACTGCGAGCATGATACCGGAAGTAAGCGTCAAGGGGTCGACACCTGTTTCCGCTTCGCTTGCGAATGAGAACATAAGGTACGTCGTAAGGAACGTCGATACCAAATTGTATATCGCATTCTGACCGCAGAAGTAGAGATAATAACTCATTCTCTCACGTGGCTTGGTTTCCCAGCCGGCAGGGGTTTGCTTTAGCTTTTGAATTAGTTTGTTCATGTTGTCCTCCTAAGAAGTCGCCCGTAGGCGTTGAATATTTCTACACTATTATATCATGTTTGCTGTCTAAATCAATAGGTTTTTGTAAAAATTAAGGCTTGTTTTTGTTTAAATTGTATATGGGGTGGGAGATACAATTTTGGATTTATTCCTTGCATTAAAAACTACCCCAAAAAAGAAATTAAGCAAAAATGAATGAAATGTTGAATAACCGTACATTACCCCCCTTGATTTGTCGGAAAGTTTACAGTTCATTAAAAAAATATAAAAATTCTATTTTTATTTAATAAACAGTTTATTAAACATATTTATATTTTCGAATGATATACTCTTATTGAAGGAAATATAATTTTGGGAGATGGAGAAAATGTTTGACTTTATTTCTGAAATCGAATTGACAGATGTACTCGGAATTTTGAATGTCGTTTTCGGATTTTTCCGTACACTGTTAGGAATCGACAAATAAAGCACATTAAATCAAAAAAGGCTGCGTTCCGAAAAAGGAGCGCAGTTTTTGCTTTTTAAGTACGGGTAAACGCAATCGGCTATTAAAAATATAATTTTTTCGAAAAAACATACTAAAATAATATAACCCAATAAAAAGGAGAAGTAACCTCAAAATATGGTATAATGAATCAGCCAAAAACCATTAACCTAAGAAAGAGGTACTTCTCATGAATATAATAACACAAGAA
>CAZBXS010000121.1:0-4334 GCA_964495955.1 uncultured Faecalibacterium sp. | reverse complement strand
CGTCGCCCGCACGCCTTCGGCGTGCGGTTCTCCCCCCCCAACCATCAAATCGGCACAGCTACTTTTGTAGCTGTGCCGATTGTATACAACCATATTTAATTGTGTATTTAGTTCGAACTAAATCAGTATGTAAGTTCGTAGGTTTCGTCCATGTAACCCTTTACGCCGACTGAAAGCGATATGCTGTTGTATCCGCCTGTGCCTTCGCCTTCCATGGGAAGATGAAGAACGATCTTTGTCAGCTTGCCTGCGCCGTTGACCGTAGCTTCGATCGTAGCACCGGGGTATGACATATTAGCACTTGTAATCTTCGCACCTGCGGGAAGTTCAAGTGTAGCGAGGTTGAGCGGGATCATAGCCGACTCGTGATATACCGGGTTGACTGTGTTCGTTCCGTCAAAGCTCGAACTTTCGCTCTTAACAGTGATGTTCATAACATAGCCGTCTCCGCTTGCGGTAGCTGTTGCGCTTGCAACACCGTCAGCAGGTAACTTAGCTTCTCTGCCCTGCGGAATGATGAAGTCATTCGTTGTCTTGCCCTGGCTGTCTACACCGCCGGAAACTTCGTATGTCTCATCAACAGGCTTCATGAATGTGCCGAGAAGTGATGTAACGGCGCTCTTGAGGAAGCTAACGCTGCAACTTGTGCATTCAAGAGAGATGTTCTGTGTCTTGTGGATAGATACGTTCTGCTCTTTCTTTGCTGCGTTGACTACTTCGTTGTACTTGGCAACAACTTCAGCCGGTGTTGACGGTACTGCGTTTGAAGAAGCGTCGTCCTTTTTGGTGTCGTCTTTCTTCGTATCGTCTTTCTTGGTGTCATCTTTCTTCGTCGTTGCGTCGTTTTTGGTATCGTCTTTCTGTGCGTCAGCCTGTGTTGTGGGCTGAGTCGTGGGAGCCGTCGTGCTGACGGGGGGTGTGTTCGTATTGACCGTTGCGGAAGAACCGCTTGAAGCCGTACCTTCGTTATTGATAACGACCTGTATACCCTTCTTTGCGCCAACGCTGTATCCGGCAGCAAAAAGTATAGCGGCAGCAACGACCATAGCGATCATTCTGAGTGCGTTTTTCATATTGGGAAGCCCCTTTCAAAAATTATGTCGCCACCCGAATAGGCGGCTGTCTCCCTCCGTTTGTGAGAAAGACAATTACATCAATAAAATTACAACAAAAGTGGGAAAATGTCAAGTCTTTTCGCTAATCTTTGGGCGATTTTGGGTACAAAATTTTAACAATTATTAAAATTTGGTAAACTTGCACAAATACACGTGCCCCGAATTATGCATTTTCCCCATGCTTTATTAGGTACTTGTAAAACTCTACGCCGGGCTGAAGTGCGCTGATATTTATGCTCTCGTTCTCGGCGTGCATACTTGCAAGCTGTGCGTTTGTCAAGTACAGCGGAGCGAATCTTATGCAGTTGGGACATATCTCCTCGTAGTCTTTTGCGTCCGTTCCGCCTGTCATAACGTACGGCACGGTATCTATGCCGGGGTAGATTTCTTCTACGGCTTTCTCTATCAGTTTGAACGCACTGCTTGTGTAGCTTATCGGTTCCGAGGGAACTTTTGCCTTGAGCACCTCGGTCTCGATGTCGTACTTTTTAGCTTTTTCGGATATTATACGTATGCTCTCGTCCGTCGGCTGATGGTTGATAAAGCGCATGTTGCCCGTTACGTAAACTTCCGTCGGGAGTACATTGTATCCGTCGGAGCCTTTGCCCTTGGTGAAAGCGAGGGTAGTCTTTATCATCGCACCGCCCATGGGGGATATTTTACCCAGTACTTTGGTCAAAAGAGGTTTGAAAAGCCAAAGGTTCGCAAAAACAAGACGCATACCGAATACCATGTTCGGCGACATTCTTCTGAACATTTCGGTTATCGTCGGGTTAAACTTTGAGGTGAACGGGTCGTGCTTTTCGACATCGTTTATAAAAGCACTCATTCTCGCCCACGCCGTGTTCTTCGGGGGAGCGCTTGCGTGACCGCCTTTGCCCTTAGCGATAAATTTAACGTCGCCGTACCCTTTTTCAAGTACTCCGACCAGAGCGTAAATTCCTTTCGCACCGCCGATGGGCTCTTCGAGAATCGTTCCGCCCTCGTCAAGTACCATGGCTAATTTCACGCCGTTGTCTTTGAGCCACTTGACAGTCTTTTTCGCACCGTCACCGCTGATTTCCTCGGTACAGCTGCCGGCAAGGTAGACGTCGACTTTCGGGCGGTATCCCTGTTTGAGAAGCTCTTCGGTCGCCTGTAAGAAACAAAAAGCGGTCGCTTTCGTATCCATTGTACCCCTACCGTGTACCTGTCCGTCGGCGATATCTCCGCTGAACGGCTCGTGTACCCAGTTACCCTCGGCGGGCACGACGTCCTGATGGCTCATGAAAAGTATTGCGTCACCGTCGGTCTCACCTTTCCATTTTGCGATGAGGTTGCCGTCGATGTCGTGTACTTCAAGCGTGGAAAACGTCAGCGGAAAAAGTTCAGCCAAGCGTTCGTGGTACTTTTCGAATTTTTCCACATCGAAGTTATCACGGTCGGAAATCGTCTCGACTTTTATCATTTCGCTGAGCGTTTCGGCGTACAGGCGACTTTTTTCTTCGTCCACCTTGGGCAGTGTAGCCGTTTTTGCGGCGGTCGGCTTGATGAGCAAAGCTCGAATGACCGCAACAAGCAAAAGCGCAACGATAACAGCCGGTATCAAGAGTAAGTATTTCATTACAATCCTCCTTGTGAGTATATATAAATAGTATGAGGTAATTGTAGTACTTTTTTCGTCGGTTGTCAATGTTCGGACGTTTGGGGTGGGTGGGGGAATGCGGAATGACAAGTACTTTCATTTTGAATTTCGCATTCCGCATTCACCCCCCACAACATTTTTCCGAAAATATATTGACAACGGCCACTGCGTTTGATAAAATTGTATAAGTAAATTTTGAGCAACGGTGTTCATCATAGGGGATATTCCCTCCCTTTTGATGAACGCTTTTTTGTTAGTAAGCTAAAAGGAGGCTCGGCGATGGTTAGAAAAACGCCTATGACAGTCCGAAAACTTAACGAAAACGACAAGTCCGCTCTTTACGGGCTGATAGATATTATCGAAGAAAATCTGCCGGACGAAAATTTTTGGCTTCCGATGAAAGAGACCGCAAGATCGCACTTTTTCGACCCTGCGTGGACTGAATTTTACGGCTTGTTCGACGAAGAAAAATTGGTCGGCGCTGCGGCACTGTTTTATAACGAATACGAGTTCGGCGAGAGTTTGGAACATCTGTCTTCTGTCGGTTTTGACCTGTACGGGAAAACGGTAGCGGAACTCGGCAGAGCGATGGTGCACCCGAATTACCGAGGCAATAATCTTTTATTCGAAATAAACGCTCACCTTTTAAAGCGTGCAAGAGAAAAGAATATCGACTTACTCATTGCGACGGTGTACCCCGAAAATATGCCGAGCCAAAAATCACTCAAAAAACTCGGAATGGTTAAACAGACGACCTATAGAAAAAGCGACGGATTTGTCCGAGACATTCTGACGCTTGAATTAAAATGAGATATAATAAATTAAAATATTAAAGAAAGGGGCTTCAAAATGAAACTTCAAATTCCGACAAACTATGACCCGTTGCTTGACATTCGTCACACCGAGGTCGCCATTAAAAAAGTCAAAGACTTCTTCGAGAAAGACCTCTCGATACAGTTGAATTTGACACGTGTTTCCGCCCCGCTTTTCGTCAAAACGGGAACGGGACTTAACGATACGCTCAACGGCGTGGAAAGACCTGTTAAATTTGATGTACTTGAGACCGGTGACGAAGTCGAAATCGTACACTCCTTGGCGAAATGGAAAAGAACCGCACTCAAACATTACGGTTTTGAGCGAAACGAAGGACTTTATACCGACATGTACGCAATAAGGCGTGACGAGGAAGCAGACAATCTCCACTCGATATATGTTGACCAGTGGGACTGGGAAAAGATTATTTCAAAAGAAGACCGTACCGAAGAAACACTCAAAAAGACGGTCAGAGGCGTTTATGAAGCCTTGAAACATACGGAGAATTATATAGCGGGCGAATATGACTTCGTACATAAATTCCTGCCTGAAGACATCTTCTTTGTCACAACGCAGGAACTTGAGGACATGTACCCCGACAAGACATCGAAAGAAAGAGAAAATCTCATAGCAAGAGAGCACAAAGCCGTATTTATAATGAAAATCGGCGGTACTCTCAAAAGCGGAAAAATTCACGACGGCAGAGCACCCGACTACGACGATTGGGAGCTCAACGGCGACATGGTCGTATACTATCCGATACTTGATATAGCGCTCGAACT